>JABGOW010000487.1 GCA_018645275.1 Verrucomicrobiota bacterium | reverse complement strand
ATCAACTCTTTGCCATCACGCTGGGTACCATTGGTGAGCCTGACCTTGCCAAGGGCGTGCTAGCCGCAACTGAACAGCTTCTCATTCCGGGTGCCATCAGGAGCCTCGCCGACCAAAGCGTTCAGCCCCCGCTCGCAGTCTATCGAGACGACGAGCTGCTCAACGACCCGGAGCGGCCATTCTGGGGAACCTACTCCGGCGACGAGGATACAAGACGCAAGCCTGCCTACCACAATGGAACCGCGTGGACGTGGCCATTCCCATCCTACTGTGAGGCGCTTTGCGCTGTTGGCGGGGAGGAAATGCGTGAAACCGCCCTTTCGCTGTTGGCGAGCGGGGGCACGCTTGCCAACGAGGGCTGCATCGGACACATTCCCGAAATCCTGGATGCAACGACCCCGCATCGCCAGCGTGGATGTGGCGCGCAAGCATGGGGAGAAACCGAGCTTTTTCGAGTGCTGGCATTGCTCAGCTAGCGACCTGGCAAAACTCGAACTTGACCTGCGCCGCCTCCTTTCGTAAACACTCCGCCTCGTTCGCGAAAAAGGCGGACCCCTAATTACACAACACAGCGAACCACAACGGTTCAATCCTATTGAAAGAAATTGAGGAAATCCCATGGCTTCAGCAACCAAAGGCAAAAAGCGCGTCACCTTCAAAGTTCAAGCCGATGTTGGCAGCAAGGTCAGCGTCGCAGGCGACTTCAACAACTGGAACCCAACCAGCAAAGTGCTCAAGGACAAAGCTGGAAACGGAGCATTCCAGGGCATCGCGCTGCTCGAAAAGGGCAAGCACGCATACAAGTTCGTCATCAATGACACGTGGTGCGTCGATCCGAACTGTGACGACTGGTCACACGATGGCTTCGGGTCATTGAACAGCGTCGTGGAAGTGGGCTAGCCTCACACCACCACACTCGTACATGCAGAATCCTACCGGTCGGGCCGTCCGGGGCACTCGAAATCCATCGTAGCGCCTCATGCGCCCAGATAGCGGCAGATTCTGCCTCCTTCCGCTAGCCCTCCGTATTGGCTTGGCTAGTGCTCTTGGATGTCGTACAACACATTCAGACAGCAAGAAGGCAACCCCATCGTCACGGCGGGAAGGGACCTCGCGTAGTCAACCATCTCCAGCACTCACCCAACGTGGGGCTGGACCTCTTTTGTATCTTCTTTTGGGAGTCATTTATGAAGAATGTTCAACTTTACAACGTCGCCCCTGCAGTTCCCGAGGAACTGCAATTCCTCGAAACACTATCGCGTAACCTCTGGTGGTGCTGGGATGCAGATGCAACGGAGCTTTTCCGGCGCATCAACTCAAACACCTGGAAGGAAGTGGGCTACAACCCGCTAAAACTGCTCGCCGGCGTCTCACAGCAACGACTGGCAGCCCTGACGAAAGATGAGGCCTTTCTTGCGCATATGCGCCGAGTTGAGGAGCGCTTCAATCGGGTCTGCATCGAGAGCCAGCACGCACCTGCAAGCCAGTCAGTGGCCTATTTCTCGCTGGAGTTCGGCATCCACGAAACCGTTCGCATCTACTCCGGCGGGTTGGGTGCCCTTGCAGGCGACCACCTCAAAGCCGCCTCGGATATTGGCGTTCCGCTTGCTGCCGTTGGCCTCCTCTATCGACAAGGCTATTTCCAGCAGTACCTGAACCGTGACGGATTGCAGCAGGAACGCTATCCCGAGAGTGAAGTCCAGCATATGCCCCTCGAAAAGGCGCTGGATCCCAATGGCAACGAAGTGATCGTCACCGTCCCCCTCCCGGAGGGAGCCCTGAAAGCAACCGTGTGGTGCCTCAAGATCGGCCGCGTGCCGCTACTGCTGCTCGACACCAACATTCCAGACAATCGTCACGAGTTCCGGAGCATCACGGCCCAGCTCTACGGCGGTAACCGTCTGAATCGGCTGCGTCAGGAACTGTTGCTCGGAATCGGCGGATTCCGTGCCCTGATCGCACTGGGCTACGAGCCGGCGGTCTGTCATATGAATGAAGGACACGCCGCGTTTCTGAGCATGGCGCGCATTGAGTATTTCATGAAGAGCAAGGGGCTCTCCCTGAAACAGGCCAAGGAAATCGTTCCACGCTGCAGCGTGTTCACCACTCATACGCCGGTACCCGCCGGAAATGAGACGTTTGAACCCAAGCTTCTACGCCCGCACCTAGATGCAGTGGAGACAGAAACAGGCCTTAGCTCCAAGGCGTTCGTCCGTCTTAGCCAAGCCCCCGGAAGCGAGTCTGAGACTGAAGCATCCATGACCATTCTTGGCTTGCAGATGGCGAAGTACGCCAACGGCGTCAGCAAGCTACACGGGGAAGTTGCCCGTCAGATGTGGTCTCACCTCTGGCCGGGACGTGCAGAAGACGAGGTGCCCATCGGCCACGTCACCAACGGCGTTCACGTGCCGACCTGGCTTTCTGCCCAGAATGTCGCCCTGTTCGACCGCTACATTGGTCCAAGCTGGCGCAACCATCCCGGAGCAAAGACGACGCTTGAAGGCGTCAACCAGATCCCGGACGAAGAGCTTTGGAGAGCCCATGAGATCGGACGTTCACGCCTGATTCGGGCTGCACGTGAGCATGCCGCCGAGCAGTATCAAGCGCGTAACGCGAGCCGATCTGAGATCGCCCAGGCAAAGTCCATTCTGGATCACGACGCTCTAACAATCGGTTTCGCTCGCCGCTTTGCCACCTATAAGCGGGGAGCCCTGCTGCTACACGATATGGAACGCTTCGAGGCGCTACTGACCAACGAAGAGCGTCCCATCCAGTTCCTCTTTGCCGGCAAAGCGCATCCTGCCGATGTTCACGGCAAGGAGCTGATTCAGCGTATTGTTCACTTTGCCCGCAAGAACAACATCCGTCGCCACATCGTCTTTCTTGAGAACTACGATATCGGCATCGCACGCCGACTGGTTCAAGGCGTCGACGTCTGGCTCAACACGCCCAGGCGCCCCCTGGAAGCGAGCGGAACCTCCGGAATGAAGGCTGCTGCTAACGGAAGCCTCAATGCCAGCGTGTTGGATGGCTGGTGGTGCGAAGGCTATACGCAGGACACCGGTTGGGCAATCGGAGACGGCGAAGTTTACGAGGACACGGAGTATCAGGATGCCGTGGAGGCTCAGGCGCTGTACAACCTGCTTGAGAATGAGATCATTCCCACCTTCTACGATCGTGAAGGCGGAGACTTGCCCACACAGTGGATTCGTATGATGAAGCACTCAATCCGCATGGGTTTGCAGGCCTTCACGAGCCATCGGATGGTATCCCAATACAACGAGCTCTACTACAAACCCGCTGCTGAGTCCTATGTTGAGCTCCTGTCAAACAAGGCCGCCAAGGCGGAGGCATTGGTAAAGCAGCATGCACGCCTGGAGAAGCTCTGGGGGCAGGTCAAGGTTTCGACACCACAACATGCGGTGGAGCCGGGCAAACTACATGTCGGAGACGCTTTCACCATCACGACGGACGTGCACTTGGGAGAACTGACTCCGGAAGAAGTCGATGTCGAGGTCTACTATGGCCCCGTAAATTCAGAGCTCCATATCTGTGACAGCCATGTCGCAGTGGTTCCCAAAGGTGAGCATGTCGGAAATGGGGACTATCGTTACCAGCACAAATTGGTGTGCAAACGAACCGGGCGCTACGCGTTTACGACCCGCGTAACGCCAAGAGGAAAAGAATGGTCTCACGTCATGCCGGGATTCATCACCTGGGCTGACGAGAGCTAGGAGGATAGTGTATGGCCATGCCAACCCCGCGTAGACGCCGACGGAAGAACCCTCGGATTCTCATCGTGACTCCGGAGATCACGTATCTCCCCAATGGCATGGGCAACATGGCCAACCGTATGTCGGCGAAAGCCGGCGGGTTGGCCGATGTCTCCTCCTCGCTGGTCTCGGCACTGTTCGATCTTGGCGCGGACGTTCACGTGGCATTGCCACACTACCGTCGCATGTTCCATATCGACGCGGGAAAACTCATCAATGAAGAGCTCCGCGTCTATATGAACAAGCTGCCTCGGGCGCGTATCCATCTGGCTGAAGACCGCTGTTTCTACTACCGGGATGCCGTCTACGCAGACGACGTCTCGACAAACAAGAAAGTCGCACTCGCCTTTCAGCGTGAGGTCATCAACAACATCATCCCGTCGGTCGACCCCGATCTGATTCACTGCAATGACTGGATGACCGGCCTGGTCCCCGCCGCCGCACGCCGCCTTGGCATTCCCAGCCTCTTCACGGTCCACAACATTCACTCCTACGACCTGACGCTGTCGCAAATTGAAGATGCGGGCATCGACGCCGCGGAATTCTGGAAATACCTCTTCTACGGGATGCCCCCTTGGAACTACGAAGAGTCGCGGAACCACAACCCCGTTGACCTACTCGCAAGTGGCGTCTTCGCGTCCCATTTCATCAATACCGTTAGCCCGACATTCCTCAATGAGGTCTGCAGGGGCGAGCATGATTTCGTGCCGGCCAATATCCGCTACGAAATGCTCCAGAAGAGCAAGAACGACTGTGCCAGCGGAATTCTCAACGCCCCCGACCCGGCAAACGACCCTGAGACAGATGAGTTCCTGCCCCTCAACTACACGGCAGAGACCCATGTCGAAGGCAAGCGCGCCAACAAGGCGGCGTTCCAGGAACGCGTTGGACTGAAAGTGGATCCAAATGCCCCCATCTTCTTCTGGCCCTCACGGCTCGATCCCGTTCAGAAGGGCTGCCAACTGCTCTCGGACATCCTTTATGATATGGTGTCCTCCTATTGGGGTGACAACCTACAGGTTGCCATCGTTGCCAATGGCTCCTACCAGCCGGTGTTCCACGACATTGTGCGGCAGCACGATTTCGGGGATCACGTCGCCGTCTGCGATTTCGGAGAGCCCCTCTCACGTCACGGCTATGCCGCTTCCGATTTCATGATCATCCCATCTCTCTTCGAGCCGTGCGGACTCCCACAGATGGTAAGTAGCATCTACGGATCCCTTCCGATTGCCCGGAACACGGGCGGGCTTCATGATACCGTGACCCACCTGGATGTATCCAACGATACAGGAAACGGCTTCCTGTTTGACACCTATGACGCGGGCGGTCTGCGATGGGCTGTTGATGAAGCCATGGAGTTCTTCCGGCAGCCTGATTCCGTCAAAGCGGATCAGATCGAACGCATCATGCGAGAGAGCAAGAACCGCTTCAACCACCAGGTGACCGCACAGTCCTATTTTGACATCTATGAGACGATGCTGAATCGTCCCATCGTCAAGGATTTCTAGACGGGTACTTGACCCATTCGTGCTTCTCGTACTTGCATTGCTCGCCTCTCCTGCGTAGCATTCTCAACATGAGTGCGGCTATTGACATTCAGGATCTTTCCGTTACCTATGCGGCGGGCAGGGGCTCGGTGCCCGCCCTTCAGAACCTCACGATGAGCATTCCCACAGGGCAGGTTTTTGGCTTCATTGGTCCCAACGGGGCCGGAAAAACGACTGCAATGCACGTCCTTCTCGGCTTCATTGAGGCGACCTCCGGCACAGCCTCCATTTTCGGAACCGATGTGCGTCACTCAATTGCAAGACAGCGCATCGGCTATCTCGCCGAGCACCCCAACACCTACCGTTTTCTGACGGGAGAAGAGCTGCTCAGAGCTGCCGGACAGCTGTTCTGCATCCCACGCCGACCTCTTGAAGCGCGCATCGCATCCCTTCTGGAGCAGTTGGATCTTGTCCATGCCGCCAAGCGTAGAGTCGGAACCTATTCGCGCGGTATGCTCCAGCGCATCTGCATCGCAGAAGCGCTCATCAACGACCCCGATCTCGTGATTCTGGATGAGCCGACGAGCGGGCTCGATCCCATTGGCCGCGGGCTGATTCGTGATATCATCTCAGATCTGCGAACCCGTGGAAAAACGGTGTTTTTCTCCTCCCACGAACTCTCGGAAGTCGAACTTGTCTGCGATGGTCTGGCGATTCTGAACCAAGGCCGCCTCGTGGCGCAGGGACCGACCGCAACGCTCGTGCCCACTGGCGAGCCACTCGAACGGTTCTTCATGCGTACCATTGCAGACGGAGATGCCCCATCCGCTTCAGACTCATCTTCAGGGGGCCTGTCATGAGACGTGTGCGTACGGTCGCCAGGATTGTCTGGCTTGAGATGTTGCGACGCAAGGACCTCTATGTGTTGCTAATTCTGCTTGCCGCCTTGCTCTTTGGACTCGTCTCTCTGGACATCTTTGGATTGGGGAATGTTGTTGGATTCGTTAAGGACGCCGGCTTTCTCGCGGCCTGGTTCTTCGGGTGGATCCTGGCCACAAACTGTGCAAGCCGCCAGCTGCCACAGGAGGAATCCCGCGGGACCATTCTTCCCCTGCTGGCCAAACCGATCCGACGCGGCGAGCTCATTGTGGGCAAATGGCTTGGAGCATGGTCTGTCGTATCAGCCGCGGTCGCGTGTTTCTATCTCCTTACCGTCATCATCGTGTGGAGCCACGGCGGGCACTTTCAGGCCGTAGCGCTCGCTCAGGCCATCGCACTTCACACAGCAGCACTCGGCATCGTTGCCGCCCTCGCCATCGCCCTCTCTACACGCATGCACCAGGATGCCGCATCCGCCATGACCTACGTCATGACGGCGGCCATGTTCCTGCTTGTCCCTCGCGTTCCGGAAATGGTCTTCCACGCTCAAGGGTGGCGGCAGACTGCGCTGATGATTCTCTACGGAGCCCTACCCCATTTTGAACTATTCGACATGCGACGCAGAGTGATTCACATGTATGGCCCCATGTCATGGACTTTTTTCGGAGCGACATTGCTCTATGGGGCAATTGTGGTATCCATCTTGCTTCTGCTAGCGTGGATGGGCTTCCGGGCCAAACATTTTTCGCGTAGCAATCAGGACTAGCCAATGGGCAGAGCAGATCAGCATCTCCACAGCGCACCACGTGGCGCTCCGGCACGAACACAGCGGGGCTTCAGGCCGCAACTCACAGCGTTCACCTTGGTTTGTGCGCTCAGCGTGGCCGCGTTTTCGCTGGCATGCCAACTCATCGCAGCTGCCCACACGGAACGGGAGCCAGCGGGCCAGCCCTCTCTGGCGCAGGCCATCGTTGGTGATACGCGCCTCGCACTGGGGTCTCAGTTCTACACGCAAGCGGACGTCTACTTCCATCGGGGGGTGCCGCACGAGAAGGCACTCGCCTTTGATGCCGATCCCTTCCAAATCGTGCGCAACGAAGTCTGTCCGCGCAACCATCAGCATCTGTCCGGGACTTCCGATATTGCGGAGATCATGCCATGGCTCAGCCTTGCCACGCGGGTGAACCCGCAGAACCTCAATGGCTACCTCGTGGCGGCCTTCTGGCTCGCAAGCGAGGCGAAGCGCCCGGAGCTTGCACTCCGAATCCTCGGTCGTGCCCAGTGCAACATTCCTTACGCCTACGAAGTGCAGCTTGAAAAAGGACGAATTCTGCTACAAACGGGCGAACGCGAGCAAGCCCGGCAGGCATTCGCAGCGGCGATTGCATTCTGGGAAGCAACAGCAGATGCGAGCAATCACGATCACTTGCTCGACAAGGCCGAAGCGTTGCTCTACCGTGCTCTCTTGCGAGAGGCAGAGGGGGAAACCAGTGGAGCCATTGCAGACCTGCGCGCCATGTTGGCGATTTCACCGGAGAATCCCGCCATGCATGAACGTTTGCGGCTGTTGGAGCGTGGGCAGGCCACATCCCCGCCAGCCAATGACCTTCTGATCGCGCGGCTACGGATATACGACACGCAGCGGCGGGAATGCGGAGATGAAGATCACGATCACGACGACCACGAAGCGCATGGGGATGAAAGCTAGACACGACACGGACAGACACGATGTACCTTGAGCACTATAATCTCGTTGAGTTCCCATTCAACATTACGCCTGACCCGCGGTTTCTCTACTATGCCCCTCATCACCGCGAGGCCTACGATCATCTCATGTACGGCATTACCCAACGCAAAGGCTTCATCGAGCTCACCGGCGAGGTCGGCTCTGGAAAGACAACCCTCTGCAGGGCCCTTCTCAGCAGCCTCGGGGATGATGTCCGTACCGCATTGATTCTGAATCCATCGCTCACCGAGACGCAATTGCTGCGGGCCATGCTAAATGACTTCGGGCTGGAGCCACGCGGGCGGGACCGGCTCTCCTATATCGAGTGTCTCAACGACTTCCTGATGGCACACTATCACGAAGGTATCAATGTGGCGCTGCTCATTGACGAAGCTCAGGATCTGACACCCAAAGTCATGGAGCAAGTCAGGCTGCTCTCAAACCTGGAAACTGATCAACACAAACTGATCCAGATCGTCCTGTGTGGACAGCCAGAATTGAAGAAGCGGCTCAATCGGCCGGACCTTCGGCAGCTTCGCCAGCGGATAACCGTACGATACTATCTACCACCGTTGACCGTTCAGGAAACAGCAAACTACATCAAACACCGTCTCTGGGTTGCGGGTCCCGAGAGTACGGCCCAGTTTGCAGGCGGTGCCGTGAAAGCGGTTCATCGGTATGCCCAGGGATGCCCGCGATTGATTAACGCCGTGTGTGACAACGCACTGCTCGCAGGTTATGTTGAGGGCACACAGGTAATTTCGGCGCGCGGCGTCAAGAAGGCAATTCGCCAATTGGAGGGGTGAGAATATGAGCCTGATTCAGGAAGCTTTGAAACGCCAACAGCAGGAAACAGAGGGAATCCTGCCAGCAGAGCCTACAACCGAAGCGCCTGCCGTGGCACCTCCTCCACCGACGCCGCCAACCGAGGAGACTCCTCCTCCCCCTCCACCTCCACCCCCTCCTGAACCGCCCGTTTCTCCTGTTGATCCAGTGGATTTACCCGAAAAAACGCCAGAACCGATTCCCGAAACCGTGACCGTCGAATCGGAGTCAAAACCGACGCGTGTATTGCCAGCACTGCTCGGGGTCATTCTACTACTGGCTCTGCTGCTCTTCGTCGTCGGCTGGGCCATTTACTATGGCCTTCAGTATATTGGGGAACCCGTTGAAGAGACGCCAGAAACGGGCCTGATCGCTCCGACGGTGTCCACTCCCGTCACAGAACCGCAACCAGCCCCGCCGACTCCGCCTCCAGCAGCGGAGCCTGCCCCCCTCGGGGAAGCTGTAGTCGTAGAGACCTCCCCCGTGGAGAGCACAGCGAAGGACGCCGACACCGATCTCGCTGCCGAGGCAGCGAACTCACAGGGCTCTCCTGAAACCGAGATCCCGGAGGAAGCACCCGCTGCCACCTCACCAGCGAAAACGCAGCCCCCAATCACGCAGCCCCTGCCAAACATTCAATGGCCCCCCGTCAAACTGAGCGGCATTGTGGGTAGTGGTCGCAGCGGCGCGGTTATGATCAACGGCAAAGTGATCGGAATCAACGAATCGGTTGACGGCATTGAGATTGTCTCAATTGATGCCAAAGGCGCTCTCCTTGAATACAAGGGCGATCGCCGTTTCCTGAAGGAGGGCAAATCACTTCAGTAGGAATGGCTGAAAGACTACGCGGGCGGGGTCTCGCGAATGCGCGCGATGGCATCATCGAACCCGACTGGGGCTGAGATGAAGAAGTGACAGGTCTTGCCAAGCAGCGTACTTACCTGTTCACGCAACGCAGAATCATAGGGATTCATCACGACCACCAGCGCATCCTCGGCAAGCAAACCGTAGACAATGGCGCCACGCCGGATTGCAAACTCCAACGGTAGCAGCGAGTGCGCTTCTGCTGGAATATCAAACGACTCAAGCGACACAATCGGGGTCTTGGCGCCACGGGCCACATACCCCATCAAGCGCTCCATTCCACTGAAGGCACGCGCCGATAGGGCATGCAGCACCGAGATGGTGGAAAGGTGCTCTTCCGTGGACATCTCAGACAGATCCTGAGCAACGCCAGAGTACTCCTCTTGAGTCAACTCGCCGGCCTCAAAGAGCCGCCAAGCGAAGGAAAGCTCATCTGCCATTCGGAAAGTCCCGGGAGCCGAACTCTCCGCCGGAGCAGGAGCGGCGCCTTGATTCATCGTTGAGGCGTCATTCTCCTCCAGAAGCTGCTTTAACTCCCGGCAGACCCTCTCGACGCCCTCATCTGCCGAGCCGTACCCCTCCAATTTCTCGCAGATATAACTGGCGGACTCGCAGTCGCGGTCACGGATAATCACGTCCCCCAGACGCAGTAGATACTCAAGCGTCTTCGTCTGGTCGCCGATATGCTCATAGGCATGCGACAGGGTTTCGAGAGAAGAGCGATCGTCGGGCATTGCCTCAAGGATCTTTTCGAACGCCGCAATTGCACTCCAGATCTCGGATTCCGGGTCAGGGTGCGGGGCTTCAGTTTCCGGGACAGACATGAGACCTCCATACGCATGGCATTCTACGCAGCCGTCAGCAGCTGCGTTCTGTATACCACGTCACCCCGAGCCCTCGCAACAGCAATCGAGAGCCTTCGTTCTAAAAGGGGCAATCCAGGCCATCCCACAAAGTGCTGCGGGAACATCGCTTTTGGTTTGGACTTCTTACGAGGGGGTGACATAATACATCGTCTTGCGAAACACAACAGCGCTGTTATGGCAGAGTGGTGGGCTATGGCAAAACGGGATCTAAAAGGTACACTGTCAACGATTCTGCTTCGTAGAAAAGCGATCGACCCTGACGCCCTTGAAGAGGCGTGCCGCGAGGCGGATTCAGGAACGGTTAGATTCGAGAAGCTGCTCCTTGAACGGAAGCTCACCAGCCCCGACAACATGACGCTTGCGCTTGCAGAGTATCTGCACATGGCACCGATTTCTTTGAAGCACTACGCGCCTAATCCCCAGTTGCTGGAGCTTATCCCGCGCGAGACGCTCTCCAAGCGTGTTATCATGCCAGTCTCCCGGGTCGGCAGAACACTGACGGTCGCCTTCGGCGATCCCTTTGATCTGATGGCCATCGACGAACTGACAACCATAACCGGGCTGAACATCACACCGGTTGTCGCTTCTGAGCTGGATATAGCCAGCGTCCTTTCCCGCCTTTCTGCCGAGTCATCACAGGGACTCGACATGGAAGAACTCATGCGCAACGAAAGCGATGTTGAGGTCGTTGACGATGCGGGGGCAGATGACCAGAGCCTCGACGAAATGCTCGAAAAGGCAGAGGGCGCCCCCGTCATCCGCATGGTCAATATGATTCTCGTCGAGGCCCTGCGGACCGGGGCAAGCGATATCCATATCGAACCTATGGAGAAGACCATTCGACTTCGCTATCGTATTGACGGCTCTCTGATGGAACGGCCTGCCCCTCCAAAAGGGCTTCAGTCCGCGATCACCTCCCGCATCAAGATTATGTCCGACCTAGACATCGCCGAACGCCGTATCCCCCAGGATGGCCGTTTCAACATCAAGGCTCTGGGCAAGGAGGTCGATCTACGCGTCAGCATCCTGCCAACCGTACATGGTGAGAAGATCGTCATGCGTACACTTGACAAGTCATCCCTTGCACCCAGCTTGGCGGCGCTTGGCCTTGATCCCGTATCACAGAAGGCCATGCAGTATGCCATTGACCAGCCGCATGGCATTATCCTCGTCACCGGGCCAACCGGAAGCGGCAAGACGACGACGCTCTACTCCTGCCTTCAGGATTTGAACCGCTCAGACTGCAACATCATCACCTGCGAAGACCCCGTCGAGTACCAGCTGGCTGGAATCAACCAAGTCCAGATCCATGAAGACGTTGGACTCTCATTCACCGCCGCACTTCGCTCCATTCTTCGTCAGGACCCCGATATTGTGCTGGTGGGGGAGATCCGCGACCGCATCACAGCAGAAATCGCGGTAAAGGCTGCACTTACCGGACATCTTGTACTCAGTACGCTGCACACGAATGATGCTGCCGGTGCCATCACACGATTGATTGATATGGGAACCGAGCCTTTCATGCTGGGCTCCGCCCTGGTGTGTGCGCAGGCACAGCGCCTCTACCGGAAGCTCTGTTCAACCTGCCGCAAGAAGACAATGTTGACGCCGGAAATTCTCGCCAACAACCATATTGACCCGGAGCTGTTCAAGGATGTCACCGTGTATGGTCCCGGCGGTTGCCCGCGCTGCTCCAACGGCTACAAGGGGCGTGGTGCCATCATGGAGGTGCTTCTGGTTGACGAGGGGATTCGTCAGGGCATTCTCTCTGGCATGAATACTGGGGAGATCCGCGAGCTGGCCATCAAGAACGGCATGACCTCACTCAAGCAAGCCGGACTCGTCCGGGTCAGGGACGGATTGACCAGCTTGGAAGCCGCCTTGGCCGTGACAGGTGGAGAGTGATGCAATGAGGAGTGACCGATCATGAGTCCAGCCGTTCGCACGTCCGCAAAAGGCCAGCGCAGCAAAACCGCGAAGCGTGGTGTTCCGGGGGCCAAGAAGATCGTCAATGATCTGCTGCCCGGCTTCTCTCGCCAGCTTGCGGCCATGCTCTCGGCCGGTATGCCCATTGTGGCAACGCTCGAAGCGCTAGAGGAGCAGTCCGACAATCCGAACTTCCGAACCGTAGTTACCCGCCTCAAGGCCAGCATCGAGAACGGCGCTGCATTCTCTGACGCCCTACGCCAGTTCCCCAGCATATTCGACGATCTCTATGCCAATATGGTTCGCGGTGGTGAGTCCGGCGGCCAGCTTGCCGAGACGATCGCCCGTCTTGCCGGCTTTCTTGAAGCGTCAGCAAAGTTGCGACGCAAAGTGAAGTCCGCAATGATGTATCCCACGATCATTCTCTGTATTGCCATCTCCATCGCAATTGCCATGATCGTTTTCATCGTACCTGTGTTTGGCGAAATGTTTGCAGACTTCGGGGCCGAGCTGCCCGCACCAACCCAGTTCCTTCTGAACCTGAGCGATGGCCTGAAGCAGTACGGGGGCTACATCATTGTGGCCATCGTCGTCGCCGTCATTGCCTTCAAGCGCTGGAAGGCAACCCCTGCGGGGGGCTACCAGCTCGACCAGGTGCTTCTCAAAGCGCCCGTGTTCGGGGATTTGCGCAAGAAGGTAGCCTCCGCACGTTTCGCTCGAACATTTGGCCAGCTCATCAAGAGCGGTGTCCCCATTCTCAGCTCACTGGAGATCGTCTCCGGGGCCACCGGTAGCGTCGTCGCGCAGAAAATCATTCTGGACGCCAGCAAGGCTGTGGAGAACGGCGATCCACTCTCCAGCGCGATGATCAACCAGAATGTTTTTCCGATTCTCCTCGTTCGCATGCTCCAAGCAGGAGAAAAGACCGGCAAAATTGACGAAATGATGGATAATATCGCCGACTTCTACGATGATGAAGTCGATACGATGCTGGCAGGATTGACCTCGCTTCTCGAGCCCCTTCTCATGGTGTTTCTCGGAGTCGTTATTGGTGGTATCGTGCTCTGCATGTTCTTGCCGATCTTCAAAATGGGTGAAGTCGTCAGCGGCTAACACGCCTCTGCTTGACACTTTTGAAAAACTGCGAAACACCGCTTTACACCTACGCTCCATTCGCATACACTCCTCCTCATTCCGTGAAACATTGCGCCCTTTTCTTGGAAATGAGGAGTATAGGCCATGCCCAGAATTCTACTCGTAGATGACGAACCCAGTATTCTTAGTGTTCTTTGTACCGTCCTTCGCGCCGAGGACTACGAAGTCGTTTCCGCATCCGATGGCCAGCAAGCCATTGAGAAGATCCGTGCAGAGGATTTTGATCTCCTGGTGTCCGACATTCGCATGTCCCCAGTGAACGGGATGGACCTGCTGCGGCTGGTTCATGACGAGAAGCCAACCACATCCGTCATCATGCTGACCGCCTATGGCTCAGTCGAAACGGCAATTGAAGCGCTTAAACTGGGGGCTTTCGACTACGTTACGAAGCCGTTCAAAGTTGACGAGCTTCTGATTACGGTTCAGCGAGCACTCGCCTACCGAAATGCCCTCAATGAGAATGCGGACCTCAAGCAACAGCTCGAAACACGATACGAGTTCGACAACATTATCGCCGAGAGCCCTGCGATGAAAAACGTTTGCGAGATGATCCGACGCGTCGCTCCCACCGATACGACCGTGCTCATCTACGGGCAAAGCGGAACCGGAAAAGAACTCATTGCAAAGGCAATTCACGCCCACAGTACACGCAAGAAGAAGAACTTCCTACCCGTGAACTGCGCAGCCCTTCCCGAGCCCCTTCTGGAATCAGAGATGTTTGGACACGTCAAAGGCTCTTTCACCGGAGCGTCTTCCGATAAGGAGGGGCTCTTCGAAGCCGCGCATGGCGGAACCATTTTCCTCGACGAGGTCGGGTCCATGCCGTTGAGCATTCAGGGCAAGCTCCTGCGCGTACTTCAGGAGAAGGAAGTCAGGCGCGTAGGCAGCAACAAGACGGTTCCGGTTGATGCCCGCGTTCTTGCCGCGACGAATACCCCACTTGAACAGCTTATTAAAGAGGGAACCTTTCGTGAGGACCTCTACTATCGCCTCAGCGTCATCCCCATCGAGATTGCACCACTCCGAGAGCGCCAGGAGGACATTCTACCGCTTCTCTACCACGTTCTGAAATCCGAGACCCCGGAGGGTGGTGAGCCTCTCGCGGTAGACGCCGATGTGTGCGCCATGTTCGAAGCCTATGACTGGCCGGGAAACGTTCGCGAACTTGAGAATGCCGTGAAACATGCCATGACATTTGCACGCGAGCAGTGCATCACCGCCGACGTCGTCCCCCCTCGAATCGTGGCTGCGGCGGCGGCTCTCCCGGGTCGCAATTCCGCTGCATTTGACGCCACCCGTTGCAAATCACTCAAAGCTTTCCTGCGGGATCAGGAGAAGAACTACCTGAGCCAAGTCCTCAACTTCACGGGCGGCGACAAAGAGCGTGCAGCCAAGACTCTCCGTATCAGCCTCGCCACGCTCTATCGGAAGCTCCCGGAAGAAGAGGAGTAGGGCTAGTCCTCTCACAGAGGCGGCGTATTCTGTAGGCGGTTCGGCTACGTATGGAACGTGCTGCAGCTTCTTCTGGCATTCCACCATTCCTCAGTCCTGCGGCCTAACGCACGCGCAGCATCGCAGGAGAGCCTTCAATTCACTCCAATTGCGTCATCTCGTCGATGATTCCCGAGGTTCTCACTTCTGACTTTTCATTTATCGCATTTGCATTGGCGCGAATCTAGAGGCGATGTAGTTTGGGCTTACGGCCACGAAGCTTCCGGTATCGACACTTTTCGAGCAATTTAGAGCGAATATCATCAATACTCCTATTCTCGAATCTGATTCTTTGATATTGGCACGCCCATTGCTACTAAGACGGGTGCAGATCCAAACTGGATTTGAAAACGGGCAGGTCGCAGCCCAAAACAACTAGGAGGAATGCGAATGAAGAAGTCAGGTTTTACACTCGTCGAGATCATGATCGTGGTCGCCATCATCGGACTGTTGGCTGCAATCGCTATTCCGTCCTTCGTGAAGGCACGTAACACATCACAGCAGAGCGCCTGCATCAACAACATGCGCCAGATTGACTCCGGCAAGGAGCAGGGCGGCATGGCTTATGGCGTGGCTGAGGGTACGGCAGTTGCGGCAGCAACGGTCAACACCTACATCAAGGGTGGCGCCCCCGAATGTCCTGGTGGCGGAGCATACACTTACAGCGTATTGGGAACTGCCCCATTGTGTGTAGGCGTGACGGTTACCTCACACGTATTCAACTAAGACCGGTTGAATCAGGGGGGACGGGACCTTTCGAGGCCTCGTCCCCCTTTTTTTCGCTCAACATGGGTAAGCGCCCATCGTTACGCCTGACGTGCGCTCCGCGCAAATCTAGAGCTCCGACTCCGTCGGAGCACTCCACATGGGAGTGGAGGGGTATGGAGTGCGGTGACGAAGTCACCGCTTTGGGACCCGCGGAGCGGGCGGGGGAAGGGCTGACGAGAGCGGATTACGAGAAGAGAGTCTCCCAATCGTCCACCGTTCTCGGCGCCGCTCTCGTTCACCGGAATGCGCAGCTGAATTCGAAAGGAGTCAACATGCCGAGCATTGTAGTCCCACTCGCCGAGGGTGTAGAAGAGATGGAAGCCGTCATCGTTATTGATGTGCTTCGTCGCGCCTCTCTCGATGTCGTGAGCGCTGCAATTGGCGACTCAAGAACCGTAACCGCATCAAGGGGCGTTGTACTCCTTGCCGATACCCTATGGAGCAGTATTGTCCCGAACAACTATGATGCCATCGTACTGCCGGGAGGTGCCGGCGGTAGCGAACGTCTGTGCGAACATACAGGAGTACTTGAGGCCATTAGGGGGTTCCACAGCGAGGCAAAGCTCGTAGCAGCCGTCTGCGCGGGACCACTCGCCCTACAGGCTGCGGGAGTCCTGACCGATTGCGCGGCAACCTGTCATCCTGCCGTCGCGAAACAGCTCACGGCGACATCGCGCCGCACCGAACGGGTTGTTCGGGATGGCAACGTGATCACCAGCCAAGGGCCTGGAACCACGTTTGAGTTCGCACTCGCCATTATTGAGCAACTGTGCGACCGAGAGGCCGTCTCTGCCGTCGCGGACGGACTGATCCTGCCATAGCCCAAGCGCCCATTCAGGGCGCTTGATCTCCGCTACGGCCTGCGGGGATGCTAGTCGCGAGAGCGTGAGCGCGCTTCATTCACTACGAGCTTGCGCCCCTTGACCTCTTTGCCGTGCATTGCCTTGACCGCCTTGTCAGAACCGGATTGAGTCGCCATCTCAAGGAAACCGTAGCCCTTGGAACGATTGTTGAACTTGTTCTTGATGATCCGAGCCGACAGAACCTTGCCGTGCGCCGCAAACACCTTGATCAACTCCTTCTCGCTCAAGTCGTACGAGAGGTTTCCGACGTAGAGCTCGATCCCGTCACCGGGTTCAACTCCACTTTCATCAACGTCGGGGCCTCCTGTGCAGCCAGCAGACAGACGACCTGCAACAAAACCAACAACAAGTCCTGCTGCACCTGTAGCAATCATTAGCATCTTGGGGTCCATTGGATTCTCCTTCTCTTGGGTACGGGATAGCGTGGTATCGGGTCGCCTGGTGCGAGATACCGCTATTTCATTTCCAGGAAGCCTTCGAGCTTCCGAATACGGGTGGGATGTCTGAGCTTGCGCAGCGCCTTCGCCTCAATCTGGCGAATACGCTCACGCGTCACGGTGAACTTCTTCCCGACCTCTTCAAGTGTCCGGGAGTAGCCATCCGTAAGACCGAAACGATAGTCCAGAACCTGTCGTTCGCGATCAGTCAACGTATCAAGGACATCTTGCAGACGCTCCTTCAGCATACTGTGCGCTGTCATCTCAGATGGATTCTCTGCAGACTTATCCTCAATAAAATCACCAAAATGGGCATCATCTCCGTCACCGACGGGACTCTGAAGCGAGATGGGCTGCTGGGCCATTTTGTAGACCGCGCGGACGCGCTCTACCGGCATATCCATTTCCTCTGCCGCTTCCTCTGCCGTGGGTTCACGACCAAACTGCTGGACCAGCTTCTTCTGGACGCGCAGCAGCTTGTTGATCGTCTCGATCATATGAACCGGGATTCGGATCGTACGCGCCTGATCGGCAATCGCCCGAGTAGCCGCCTGGCGGATCCACCAGGTTGCGTAGGTACTGAACTTGTACCCGCGGCGGTATTCAAACTTCTCAACCGCCTTCATCAGCCCCGTATTCCCTTCCTGAATAAGATCCAGGAACGAAAGCCCGCGGTTCATGTACTTCTTCACGATGCTGATCACCAGCCGAAGATTCGCCTCTACCATCTCGGTACGGGCCTGCTGCCCTCGCCTCATGGCATCACGCAGTCCTTCGAAACGCTCGACGCACTCTTCAGCCGGAATGCAGAAACGCTTCTGCGACTCCTGGATCGTTTTGCGCAGCAGCTTGATCTCCTCGTCACGGCGCTTGCTCTTGCGGGCACGCTCAAGCCGGGCACGCGACGTCACCGCATTGCGAAACGTGAGAAACTGACGCTCTGCATCAGATGCCATCGACTCAATCACCTTTTGCTTGAAATGGAGCTCTTTGAGAACTCCTGCCTGCTTTGCCCTCAGCGTCTCGCACGAATTCAAAAGCTTCTCGCGGTCGGCCTTGTGGGTGCGCGTCTTCATCGCATTACCGAAGGACGTGTGCAGCTTCTCCTGAGCCTTTAGAATCCTCCGGCGAACCTTATGAAGAGACCCCAGGTAGTCTTCACGACTGTCAACAAACTTGTCGACCACGATGCGATCAAAGCGCTCTTTGCCATTCTCAAGACGATCTGCCAAAGCAAGGTACATGTCACCTGCAATGCCAACGCTATTGAATATCTCACGGGTCGTAACTTCGGCCTCTTCAATACGCTTGCAGATCTCAACTTCCTGCTCACGAGTCAGCAGCGGGACCTGCCCCATCTGGTGCAGATACATGCGAATCGGGTCATCGAAGAAATCCAGACGTCCGCCCTTGGCAGCCTTGCCCTTCTTCTTCGTGACCTTCAGCTTGTCGACATCCTGAGACTGCACGATATCAATGTCCATGCCACGCAACAGAGCCAGGTAGGACTCAAGTTCCTCTGGCTCGATGACCGTGTCAGGAATGGCTTCATTGACATCCTCAAACGTCAGATAGCCCTGATCCTCAGCTAATGCGATTAGCTCTTTGATCTTGTGGTTCCGAGACTCTCGCTTGTCCTTCTCCTTGTCAGCCTTGGCGGCCTTCTCAGCCTCAACAAGGATCTGGGCTTCGATGTCTTCCTGGCGGACAGATTCGGATTCGAACAGCTTCTGGGCCTTCTCCTCCGGAGTCAGCTCAACCTCTTCTTCGGGAGCCGCTTCGGTTGCTCCGGCTGCGGCCGCTTCCGCAGCGACCTCCGTGGCCTTCAGTTGCTCCTTTGTCTGCTTCTCAACCGCCTTCTTGGTGCTCTGCTCTTTCGTGGCAGCGTTCTTACTGACAGACTTCTTGCTGACGGGCTTCGCAGCCGCTTTGGCCGTCGCTTTCTTGGTCGGAGCCTTGGATTCGGCCTTAGGGGCCGCCTTCTTGGCAGCGGACTTGGTCTTAGCCTTGGCCGCCTTCTTAACGGCGGGCTTCTTTACCGCTGCCTTCTTGACTGCAGGCTTAGCAGACGACTTCTTGGCAGCAGACTTGACCGACGGTTTCTTTGCAGCGGGTTTGGTCTTAGCCTTGGACACCGCTCTCTTTTCGGCAGGCTTCTTTGGTGCTGCCTTCTTGGCAGCAGGTTTCACGGCTGCAACCTTCTTTGCGGCAGGCTTCTTTTCCTGAGACTTCTTTGTCGGAGCCCCCGCAGTCTTGGAAGTCGCGCGCGGCTTCTGCGCTTTAGCCTTCTTGGCAGCGCCCTTCTTTGCAGCTCTAGGCTGTGCGGAGCCCTTGGTTGACTTAGCCCGCGATGCTGCTTTTTTCCCTGATTTCGACGTCGCCATGCAGATAAACCCCGCCCTAAATTGGTTCTGGATACACTAGTGCTTGCTGTGCGTTGTAAACATCTCCGAAATGGAACGCAAGCAGAATCGGCTTCTGAATTCTGAAAGGGCAGAATATGACGCTCTTCGACTCGAGTCGGCCCCTCTCAATAGGCCGCTTACTCCACGTTGAGCTGAAGCTGTTGAATACGCGCGGAGAGAAGCTCATCGCCTGCCGCTTCAGAGGCGGGGGTGGCTAGGGCAAGCACTTCTGCGGCCCGAGGCAAGTGGCCCTGAGCGATCAGACTGCTGGCAGCCCTACAGTAGAGCTCGGCCGCCTCACCGTGTTCCCCCATACCGCTGTAGACATTTCCAGCCTGGAGCAGCGTGCTGGCCATACTCCCGAGTGTACCGGCTCGACGCAGCCACTTGGCTTGCTCTTGAAATGCCTCGGCGGCGATCTTTTGTGAGCCCTGATGCAGCGCAATGCGTCCGCGCAAACCACAGACTGCAGCCGCATACGCCGGATGCTCAAGTCGCTTGTTGAGGCGGGATGCGCGATCCAAAGCCCTAGCGGCACCGGCCATATTCTCAGCATCAAACTGGATTGTCCCAAGCAGAATGTACGCCTCCGCGTTGGTCGCCCTTGCCGCATCTCCATCAGGAGGCGATTCCAACGCCTTCTCCACCAAAGCGACGGCTTCATCAAGCTTGGATTCGCGACGACAGAGCTCTGCTTCAAGCAGGTAGCTCGACGCAGCCGAACCGCCCGCGCTTCGACAGGCAATTCGTGCTTCGGTATTCAACCTGCCCGCACTCACGGGATCTCCCGAAGCCAAGCGACATACGCCCAGGTTGTAAGCATGCTTCGCAATCGCAGAAGAATGGTCGGCGGCTCTGGCTTCATCCAAGGCGCTCTGAAGCGTCCGCATCAGGTCAGGATCACCAAGTTCACTGAGCGAAGCCGGCACTAGGGGAACCGTATCCGAATCCTGTTTGACATGCTTCCGAAACAACCAGTGTCTCTGAATCCCCACAATTAATCGGCGACTCTCCTCCAAGGTTCGCGTCAGCTCGCTCTGAATCCCGTGCATGTTGGCGGCAATGCGCGTGATATCATCCCGCATCAGAACCTTTGCCCGGTCCGCAACGACGGTGATATCGCCGGCGATCTCGCTAACATCATTCGAAAGCAGAGCATTGGCCTGTGCAACGGCATGCTCCGCCTCCAAGACAACGCCCTCAAGATGGGCCACAATACCCCTGAAGTCATCACGAAGCACAGGGTCCGTCACGATGGCACCGGCAAGACCCTCCCCCTGCTCAACGCTTGCGAGAATGCTGGCCGCGCTGGCCACGATGTTCTTGAATTCCTCAAACATGGGAAGCAGACTCTCCTCAAGCTCTGCCAACATCTTCTGAGCGGTCTCCATGAGCTCTTCATCCTTAACGCACGCAATGGTCCCGCCATCCTCAACGATCGGGCCCTTGCCACGCTCCACCTCCACATAGGCATCCCCAGCCACACCAAACTTCTTCTTCACTTTCGCGACGGAATCCTGAGTGACAAAGGGGTGGAAGCGCTCCTTTAGGATCAATGTCGTCCCCATCAATCCGCCCTCGGTTGGCATGATCTTTCCCACCCGCCCCGCTACGGTACTGCGCACCTGAACGGCGGCCCCCTCCTGCAACCCAAAGGAGCCTTCGGCCGTTTCGAAAACCACATTCAGCGAAAAAGTCCCCTCAAACCATCCCTGTGCTCGCCCCGCCAGGACAACGCCAAGCACAAGAAGGGCCAATGCACAGATAACGAATGTCCCGGCAATCTCATCCACATGTCGAAATTTAAAGTCACGCTTCATTGAGTCTTCTCCCCCTAGAGTGATATCCACCGATCCTGCTCGATTGCACTGCGTTTCGCGCCGTCCAAACCCTTGTGCGTCCAAACTGCGGCCTCGTCTGTCAGCCACACGACAGCGGCACCCCGCGATGCTGCTTGTTTCACGAGATCAACGAGGCGAGTAAGCGCGGCAGTTGGGGCACCGCGCTCGGGGCAGGCAAGCAGCAACAACTTCGGGGCGCCCATGCATGCACGTACCCACTCATACACGCGTCGTTGTCGGTGCTGCATCGCGTCTGGCCGCAGGGCTGACAGCTCCCCCAACCCCGCAAGCGCAGCGAGGCCCTCCGCCTCCCTGACAATCTCAGCATCATGCCGCCGCGTGTGATGTCGTTCGCGTAGCATGACGTTCTCTGAAACGTTCAAACTGCTGATCCAGGCAGGCCTCTCGAATACACTGCCGACCTGCCCCCGACGGGCCGCAGCTTCGAACGCGTCCATTTCGGACCATTTTCTGCCCATGAAGCGAACTGTGCCGCAGCTTGGCTCCAACAGACCCAAGGCCATATCCACAACTGGAGGGAGGTCCCGATCGGAGGCGAGCCGCACCAGCAGAACGTCTCCGGGAGCAAGACAGAAGCTGGCGTCGAAGATCGAGGAGACGTGCTCACTCCCCGAATCAAATCCGATTCCGTCAAACGACAGCACTTGGTCTTCCACAGAGCCTCTCCCTAAAGATACGTCAATACCGAGACAATAGCCGAAATAATCAGCAACCCGGCAATGGAGCGCACGACGCCCCGAGTTGCAGCCTGGGGAACATCGGTCACCGCACCTGAAATGGTGAGCCCCTCCATGCAACAGATCGCCCCGGTCAACAGACCGGGAAGAAGCGTCTTTGCCAACAAGTTCACGAGGTCTCCTCCCCGCACGGGTTTCAGTACGCTTTGGATGAAGACCGTCGGATCATGCGCACCAACATCCAGGAACAGCCCAACGACGAAGCCGGTGAAAAGCGAGCACGCAATAAAGAATATGGTAAGGCAGAGAATGGACACCGCCATACCCACCACACGGGGCATCACGAGAAAGATCAGGGGATCCAGCCCCTGTGCGTCCATAGCGCGTTCCTGACCGTGTACGCGTATCGTTGCGAGCTCTGTCACGATCGCCGTTCCGCTCCGCCCAATCACGAGGAAGTTGACCAGCAGTGGCCCAGCCTCGCGAACGATCACGGCAATCAACAGCGGACCCAGCATCTCGGATTGACCAAACCGCCCAAGCCAGAGCTGTGCTTGTGCAACAACGGAAACACCGGCCAGCACCGCCAATACAAGCGTCATTCCAAGTGCTTCGTAGCCCGTAAAAAAGATCTGCTTACCAACCTGCTCACGAACGGTTCGTGGCCATGCGCGCGGGCGAAAGACAAGCACCAAACACCCGCACATAACAGCAGCCACGTGACGCACGACATGCCACCGCCCACGGGCGTCAGCTCCAATTCTGCGGACAACACTCATCATGAGTCACTCTTGCCAAACCACCCCACCAAGTCAAGCGGGAGGTATATGTGGACATTCCCCGGGGTTCGCTCTGCTTGTCGCATGAGATCCTTCGGCTGCGCTCAGGATGACACTTTCCAAGGGGGATCCTTCGGCAAGCTCAGGATGACATATTCCTAAGGTTTGCTGTCATGCTGAGCGGAGTCGAAGCATCTTTTCCATATGCTGGGGGCAATGGGAGCGTGCTAGCAGCCACCGTCTCACTGCAAGAGATAGACCGCAACTGCCACAAGAAAGCTGCCAAGCAGCAACTTGCTGAAGGGAACATTCTTCCTGCTCAGTGCGAGCATGGCATCCGTCCTAAGCCCAAAGCGTGTCAGCACGATGGCGGCAATGAGCGGGGCAACGAACATCAGGTTGTAGAGAAGAAGCAACCCCCACGCACGCACCCCCACACTCTCCCGTGCAACAAGTGCCATCGCCGGGACATAGACTTGCCCCGTGCATACGGTTTCAAGTGCCGTCACAACACTGCCCACAATGAGTCCTGCGACAACGAGATGGTGACTCCTGCCCCCTTTTCTCACAACCGCGTGGATCCACTTCCTGATCCCCTCCGGGAGCTTGACGGTCACCTGATGCGGATCTCGCGTCCTACGGTATCGAATGGCATCTCGAAACGAGAAAAGGGCCAGTAACAGGAGGACTCCCCCAAGCCCCTTTCTGAAGACGGCCGCAACCAACGGAAACGCATCAAGAAGGTGAAGGCATCTCAGCAGTCCGAGTCCAATTGCGGTATAGACAGAGAAAGAGGCAATAACGAAAGCGCCTCCCATAATGAGCACGCGTCGGCTTCGAAAGCCACCGACCAGCAGCATACTCATGAAGAGGACCAGCGTGGATATCGCACAAGGGTTGATGCCATCCACGAGTCCGGCCAACACCACGGCTGACAGCGTAAACCCGCTCACGCGATCGTGTACCGCCGCACGCTCCCCCTGCGTGATCGGAATCGGATCAGGCGACCGCCATCCCGGCGCAAGCCGCTCGCTGATCCGGGCATCCAAGCAAGGGGTCAGCCCCGACCGAATCTTTTCAATGCCGCAAAAGGCGTGGCCATAGTCAATGAACATGGAGACGGAACTGTTGTCCGCAACCCCCAGGGCATCCTGGTAGGCCACAAGCCTGACAACGTTTGACAAGACTCCCGTATCGAACCGATTCAGAACATAGAAACCCTCATATCGGTGCCGCAATTCAGGGAGCACCTCATTTCGGATGCGAAGGCATGCAGGACAGCCCGGTTCATAGAAGTAGTCGATGACAACAGGGAGGGGGACGCCTGAACCGACCGGCTGTTCTGCCGAAGCGCCAAGCCCCGTCAACAGCCATCCGAATAGAATGATCTGGAATACGCTCCAGCCACGAGCGGAATACCAAGAGGCTACTGACACAATGACACCAGCTCGGGGGTGGGCCTGAGTACTTTTCCGTCGGGACTCATGCAGACGTGGTGCGTATACCCGGTTGCAATCAGATCGCGTCCACGGCGCACTTCGTACTCAATCCTGAGGCGGGGCCCTTTGAACGGCAGACAGGTGGAGTAGACAACAAGCTCGTCATCGTAGTGGGCCGATTTCTTGTACTCGCAGTGCGACTCCACAACGGGAAGCATGACTCCTGCCGCCTCCATCTCGCCGTAGGGCAGCCCAACTTCCCGCAGTAGTGCGGCGCGCGCCACCTCGAAATAGACGAGGTAGTTGGCATAGTAGACGATACCCATGGCGTCAATATCCGCGTACGGAACGAAGATGGTGCACTGGTACTGCTTCGACATCGCTGCTATTCCTTGTCCAGCGCCGCCCGAATCTCGCAAACGAGAGACTCAAGCCGCCCATCGCGCGCTGCCGAAATCAGAGCACTCCCTACGACAACAGCGTCAGCATGCTCCGCAGCAGCCTTGGCTTGCACGCCACTACTGACACCAAAACCAACGGCAATGGGTAAATCTGTGGCTTCTCGCAGTTCGGTCAGGTGATCACCAATATCTGAGGCTACGGCAGCGCGAGCGCCCGTCACGCCGGTCACCATGATGTAGTAGACGAATCCCTTGGCATCGGAGAGAATAAGCTTCTGGCGAGCGGGAGGCGTTGTCGGCGCGACGAGCGAGATAAAGTGCAACCCCGCCCCATCCATGTGCTGACGAATCTCGCCCGCTTCCTCAAATGGGAGATCAACCACAAGCAACCCATCAACCCCGACTGCAGCCGCATCGGCACAAAGCAATTCATAGCCGTATCGAAACAGGAGGTTCGCATATCCAAACAGCACAATGGGCGTCTCGTAATCGGCGCGAATACGCCCCACGAGAGCGAGGACATCGTTCAACGTGACCCCCGCCTGCAATGCCCGGAAGGATGCAGCCTGAATCGTGGGGCCATCCGCCGTTGGATCCGAGAAAGGCACACCGAGTTCCAGTACATCCACACCTGCATCCAAAGCGGTACGAATGTCACGCTCCGACTGCTCAAGGCTGGGATCGCCCACCGTCAAAAAGCCAACCAACCCCTTGCGGCCCTCGGATTTCAATTTGGCAAAGGTCGTATCGATCCTATTCATCGCTCTTCCCCATAATCTTCAACACGCTGTCGAGGTCTTTGTCCCCGCGCCCCGAGAGGTTCACGATAATGCTCTTTCCCGCCCCAAGCTCAGCAGCCATTTTCTTTCCTTCAGCGATGGCATGCGCAGATTCCAACGCGGGCAGGATGCCCTCCAGTCGCGTAAGCTCATGGAAAGCGTCCAGAGCCTCATCGTCTGTAATGGCGTGGTATTCTGCACGCCCCTCATCCGCCCATAATGCATGCTCCGGTCCCACCCCGGGATAGTCCAACCCGGCACTCACGGAGTGCGCGTTCTGAATCTGGCCGTTCTCATCCTGGAGCACGTAGGACTTGCTTCCATGCAAAATCCCAAGCTGTCCGGCAATGATGCTTGCCGCATGCTTCCCGCTGTCCAAACCGTAGCCACCAGCCTCAACGCCGATCAGCCTCACATTGGCATCACCAACAAACCCACAGAAAATCCCCGCGGCATTGCTGCCACCACCCACACACGCAACGACAGCATCAGGTTTCCCGCCCACGGCCGCATCAAACTGGAGACGCGCTTCATCTCCGATAATGCGCTGAAAATCACGAACCATCATCGGGTAGGGATGCGGACCGGCAACCGAACCGATCACGTAAAACGTGTCTTCGACTTCCGCCACCCAGGCACGAAGCGCCTCGCTCATGGCATCCTTCAGGGTGCGCGTGCCACTGGTCACCGGTACAACTTCTGCACCGAGAAGCTCCATCCGCTTCACGTTGGGAGCCTGGCGGACGATATCCTCTTCACCCATATAGACTTTGCAGGACATGCCCAACAAGGCCGCTACCGTTGCCGTTGCGACTCCATGCTGGCCCGCTCCCGTCTCCGCCATGAGTTTCGTTTTTCCCATCCGTTTAGCTAGCAGAGCCTGCCCAAGCGTATTGTTGATCTTGTGTGCGCCTGTGTGGTTCAAGTCCTCACGCTTCAGATAGACATCAGCCCCTCCCCAGGCTTCCGTCAGCCTACGCGCAAAGTAGAGCGGCGATGGGCGGCCCACGTATGTCTTCAGCATCGCATGGAACTCGCCCATGAACGCGGCATCAGCAGCGGCTTCGCGATAGGCCGCATCGACTTCCTGGAGAACCGGCATCAGCGTCTCGGCAACATAACGTCCCCCAAAAACACCAAAATGGCCCTTCGTATCCGGCTGTTGACTCATACTTCTCTCTCAACCTTAATGAACGGTAATGCTCGTCTCCGACGGACCATCACCAAAATCCTCTACTCCATGCCCTTCGCCAGTGCAATAAAGCGGCGAACCGCTTCATGATCCTTCCGTCCAGGCTCTAATTCAACGCCACTGGAAACATCCACTCCCATGGGGCTCACGCAACGTATTGCCTCTCTGACATTTCCGGGATGAAGCCCTCCCGCAAGCAGCACAGGACGATCCTGCGCAATGCGGGCGGCAGCATGCCAATCAGCCGTTACACCGGTCCCACCATACTGCCCCGGAACAGCCGCATCAATCACATAACAGTCTGCAGACCAGGCAGCAGGGTCCGGAACGGCAACCCCGTCCTCAATGCGCATCGCCCTCCACAAACGCAGCGGCAAGGCGGCAAAGTCTTCAGCTAACTCATCACCGTGCACTTGGGCTGCATACAGCCCGCACGCCGCGACAATCTCGCGAATCTGCTCAGGACGTTCGTTCACGAATACACCAATCGCCCGAGCACCATCCCCTAGCTCGCCCACAATCTGGGCCACCTGCTCCGGAGAGACCGCGCGCGGTGATTTCGCGTAGAAAATGAACCCAAAGTAGTCGGCCCCGGCATCACGGGCGACACGAGCATCTGCAATGTTTGTAAGTCCACAAATCTTGACGTTCATGCTCATCGTCTCCGCGCTTTCCCCATATGCAGGCGTCTGCCTGCCCACACACATATTATTCTAAAGGACCTAAACGTCCAAAAACAAACGTCCAAGCGTCAAGACATTGTAGAAATGGAGGTGGCCCGCCCTCGGGCCGCGTTTCCGGGCCGAGGGCGCCCAGGCTCCATGGGAGTCACGCATGTCAGAAGATCTATTCTTATCTACCAACTTAACCCCAACACTACCCACCCATCAACAGTTTCAAGCGGCCGCCGGGATCATCATGACTCACGAGCGCTTCACCTATGAGAAATCCATCATAGCCCACCGCCTGCAGAGATTCGATCTCAGAACGGTTCCGAATGCCACTCTCCGCAATAGAAATGCGGGACTCCGGAATGAACTCAGCCAGCTCGTGCGCAACCGCAAGATCCGTCGTAAGCGTCTTCAAATTGCGACTATTGACTCCCACGATGGCCTCGGAGAGCGGCAGCACCCGATCGAGCTCCTCGCGTGTGTGTACTTCTGCCAATACATCCAGCCCGGCTTCAAGCGCCGACGTGTAGAGCTGCTGCATCTCGTCATCGCGCAATGCCGCCGCAATCAGCAGAATGACATCGGCGCCCCACGCCGCGGCTTCAGCAATCTGGTAGGGATGACACATGAAGTCCTTGCGAAGAATCGGAAGATCCACGATGGAGCGCACGGTCTGCACGTCAGAACCCCGTCCCAGAAAATGGAGAGGCTCGGTCAGAACCGAGATGCCGACGGCTCCGTTTTCGAGATAGCAGGCCGCAATTTCTGCGGGATTGTAGTCATCCTGCATCACGCCCGCAGACGGGCTTGCCTTCTTCATCTCGGCGATAATATGCGTGCCAGGCATATCGCGAAGTCGCGCTTTCAGGCTATGGTGTTGCCGCCCGGACGCCATCTCCTGGAGCTGCTTGAGAGGGATCTCCGCGCGGGCTGCATCAACGGCTACCCGACGCTCATTCATGATGACATCAAGAATGCTCATAGGTGCCCTACTGTGTTGCCTCGACAAGTCCGTCAAGGGCAGCTCTTGCCCTGCCGCTATCAATTGCGTCCTGGGCAAGGACCCACCCCTCACGCAGCGACTCCGCTTTGCCTCCTGCGGCAATGGCTGCCCCGGCATTCAGGCAGACAATATCGCGGCGCGGGCCTTTCTCTCCGTCAAGAATAGCGCGGGTGATCCCAGCATTGGCTTCGGGATCCCCTCCGGCCAGGTCGGCTGCATCGGCATAGTCCTCAATCAACGTCAAGGGGTCGAATTCGTAGGTCTTCACGGAGCCCGCCACGAGCTCGCTAATCCGGGACGTTGTTGTAGTCGTAATCTCGTCCATACCGTCCTGACCATGCACGATAAAGGCGCGCTTGCTACCAAGGAGCTTGAGCACATTGGCAAATGGCTCCGTCAGCTCAGGGGAAAACACTCCAATGATCTGACCTTTCGCGCCAGCCGGATTCGTCAGTGGCCCAAGCATGTTGAAGATGGTGCGCACGCCAAGCTCCCGCCGCGGCCCCATGGCGTGCTTCATCGCCGGATGCATCTTCGGCGCATACATGAATCCGATGCCTACATCGCGGATGCAGTCTTCAACCACATCAGAGGTCACCTCAAGGTTGACGCCGAGGGCCATTAGGACATCGGCCGAGCCACAGGCGCTCGTGATGGCACGGTTGCCGTGCTTCGCAACAGGCACGCCGGCACCGGCTACAACGAACGCCGCCGTCGTTGAAATATTGAACGTATTGCAGGAGTCTCCGCCCGTACCGCACGTGTCCACAACCTGGAGTCCGGTACAGTCAATGAATACCGCATGACGCCGCATGGACTCTGCTCCGCCGGCAATCTCGTCAACCGATTCGCCCTTCATGCGCAGAGCAACAATGAATCCCGCAATCTGTGCGGGCGTCGCATCTCCCGACATGATCAGATCGAAAGCGGACACCATCTCAGCCTGCGTGAGATTCTCGCCCGCCGTTATCTTCTGAAGAAACTGTTTCATTTTGGAACTCCTCGTTTCACTCATCCAAGAGCCACAATGCCAATGTCGCATTGGCCGTCCCGGCCAATTCCTCCTGCGACCTGAGACCCGAACAGCCCGCCGGGACAACCCACACTAAGCACTCTCAACAATCTGCTGAAAGTTCCGCAACAGTCTCTTACCGCTCGGAGTCAGTACAGATTCCGGGTGGAACTGGACCCCGAATGTGGGATGCTCAACGTGGTGCATCCCCATGACTTCGCCGTCGTCTGTCCACGCATCCACAATAAGATCAGAAGGCAAAACATCGCGCACCACGGACAGCGAGTGATATCGCCCTGCCGGAAATGGATTCTTCATTCCACGAAAGAGTGGCGAATCCTCGTAGTGCACCATGGAGGTTTTCCCGTGCATAATGCTCTTGGCATTGCTCACCTCACCGCCGAATGCCGCGCAGATGCTCTGATGTCCGAGACAAACGCCAAGAATCGGCAGTGCACCGCTCATCCGTTGAATCAGATCCACGGAAATACCCGCCTGTTTCGGGGTACACGGCCCCGGCGAAATCAGCAGGCCTTCCGGCTCCGCAGCAACCACTTCATCCACGGTAATTTCATCATTCCGATACACCTTGATCTCAGCGCCCTGCCCCATCATGACCTGCACCAGGTTGTAGGTAAACGAATCGTAGTTATCAATGAGTATAATCATGGCAACGTTCTACTTCAGCTTTCAGCTTTCCCAATTTCAGCTTTTCCCAATCTCAAGTCCTCTTGCGGCCATTTCAACGGCTTTCTGCATACCGCGTGCCTTGTGACACGTCTCTTCGTACTCGAGATCAGGATCTGAGTCGTAGACAATGCCGGCACCCGCCTGAATCGAGACCTCACCCGCTTCGACCTCGAGCGTCCGAATGGTGATCGCAACATCCATGTTGCCGGTGTAACTGATGTAGCCAAGGGCTCCGCCATACGCGCCACGTGGCGAGGGCTCCAGCTCATGAATAACCTCCATGGCACGGATTTTTGGAGCGCCGGAAAGCGTGCCAGCAGGAAAAGTCGCCCGCAGGACATCGTAGGCATCGAACTCCTTACGCAGAATGCCTTCGACGTGTGAAACCATGTGCATCACGTGGCTGTAGCGCTCGATTACCATGTAGTCCGTGACCTGAACACTGCCAGATTCAGCGATCCGCCCAACATCATTGCGCCCAAGATCCACCAGCATCACGTGTTCAGCCTTCTCCTTTTGATCCGAGAGGAGCTCATCGGCCAAGGCGCGGTCTTCCTGCTCGGTTGCCCCGCGTGGACGCGTACCGGCAATCGGCCGAACTTCGACACGACTTCCCGTAAGTCGAACCATGATCTCCGGGGAGGATCCCACCAAAACCTGATCGCCAAGCTTGAGAAAATAGGTATAGGGAGAGGGATTCAGCAGTCGCAAAGCCCGATAGAGCTGCAGAGGCGGAATCTCTGACTGCGCAGAGAAACGCTGACTCAGAACCACCTGAATGATGTCGCCGTCCACGATGTACTGCTTCGCCTTCTGCACCATCGCCTTATAGTCATCCCGGGACATGTTCGATTCAAAACTGACATCCGGGTAGGTCAACGCAGGGGTGGCATGCTGCTCTGGCAGCGATGCCGCCACCTTTTCAATCTGCACCTCAGCGGACTCATAGGCCTCAGCAGCAGAAACCGCATCTTTCGGGCGGGTACAGAACACGATCTTCAGCGTGTGCCGCACATTGTCGAAAATGATGAGCTTGTCTACCTTGAGAAACCGACTACGCGGGACAACGCGCTGCGAACCCGCTTTTGGGGACGGCATGCGTTCGAATTCGCCAATGGCCTCATAACCAACAAATCCGACAACGCCACCGAAGAACCGAGGTAGGCCCGGCAGCTCAGCTACCTTCAGATCACTGTAAATGGAACGGAGATTCTCCAGCTCGCCTGTCGCCCCGTCGCGGTGATCCGCCTCAAACAGAAGTTCAGGACCGATTCCCACAAACGAGTAGCGCCCCCATGTCTCCCCGCCCTCCATACTCTCAAGAAGGAAAGCATTCTCGCACTCCGCAAAACGCTGCAGCACCGATACCGGAGTCTCAAGGTCGGCAAGCACCTCCTTGAACACAGGTACGATGTCATGCGTCTCAGCAAGCCGCAGATATTCTTCTTTGCTCGGATACAGCATCGCGCGATCCACCCCGGAACTCAGTAATAGATACAATCGACACAGAAATTGTGTCCCTTAACCACTCGGTGCGCGATGCTAGATGCTGCCCCCCTCAAAAGCAAGCCGTGAATGCCCATCGACGCGACACACGCATTCAGCCATCAGAAAGTAAAATGGGAGAGTTCGCTTAGGATGAGCAAAGATCCCTCGACAAGCTCGGGATGACAGGTAGCTGCTCTTTTTCCGTATGCGAGTCTATGCCCACGAGCCAACCGGTTGGCCGGTGGTTTCCTCAGTATGGCAGAACCCCTTTGATAAGTGTCGTCCCGAGCGAAGTCGAGGGATTTCCGACGCGGCTATGCGCAAGAACGGAGACAGTGGCTTATTGGGCTTATTGGGGTCGGGGTTTATTGGGCTCGGGTCTTAACATATAAGGCTCCTCCGCAGAATGTGTGGGTCCAACGAAGGACAATCAAACCGCGGATGGGCGCGGATGGGCACGGATAGGGAGAGAAATGGACACAATTAGGCGACGAATCAGGTCTGCTTTTCTCGTATCAAGATACCGTACGGCATTGAAAGACTGGTTTTGATTGAATATTCCCATTATCCGTGCCCATCCGCGCCCATCCGCGGTCAAAATGATTTGCTGTTACCCACAGATTATGCGGAAGACCCACATATAATATATGGGTTGATTGCCCGTGAGCTACGCCTTAATATTTATGTCACATACTATGTTCCTTTTCACATGTTAGATGTTAAGTGGCTGTTGAAGAACTCGCTACGACGCCTTCGGCGAGATGCTTCGGCAAGCTCAGCATGACAATTCCTTAGGAAAGTCGATAATCCCAAGACTGTCATTCCGAGCGGAGTCGAGGAATCTCGGCTTTTTCAACAGCCACTTAAGACCCGACCCTAAAACGTTACCGAGGGGAGTGGCTGAGACGAAAGCGACTCTACTGCCGCTACAACCCTAGGTACGACTTGGCGATCAAGGCGCTTGAGCTCACGCAGGGCAGACTTTTTCCATTCAATCTGATAGGTACCCATCGTCTCTCAACTCCGCTACGACCTTTGCGTGAGGAACCGTGGGCTCATCAACACGCTCGGCCACTGTTGCAAGATCATCAAGATCCTCCAAGAGCCCGGTGTACTCGCCGAGCGGCAAGAGCACGGCGGTCTGGTGGCCTGCCGTATCTGTCACGTACTGCGGATGTAGTTTTTCTGCCGTCTGCATGGTCCTTACCTCAAGTTGATTTCATGATAGCCGACAAAGCACTCACGTTACAATCCATCTTTTCTGACACAACGCTGGAAATCATGGTTTGCGCGCGTAGCAACCAATACCATGCATTTCGATGTTCGGTGGTCTTCCGTTTGGTTGGTCTGGTCCTTGGCTTTGCCAGCGGGTGGGTGATCCCCAGGGGCGTGGGCTTGTCTCTTTCGATTCAGCGGAGCGGTGCATCTCTAGGATTGTCACTCACCGAACAAGTTCTTATGATGCGCTATCAGTTTCTACACATTGTGGTTGTCTTTGTGCGGTTGTCAATGGGAATGTCGGTAGGGGGTAGGGTGTCTGTAAAAGGTGGTGTCCTGTGCGTTTATTGCGCTTGTTCGGGGTGTTATGATGCGCTATCAATAGCGCTCATGAGGACGTTATCTCGGGATCTTGTTGCGAGGGTCTAGGGTCTAGATTCTAGATTCCACCTCCTCCCAGTGCTTCCAGCACAGTTTGATAGGCTGCCATCAACCCGATGTAACCCTCCAAACCATCGACTGCTTGCCTAGCGATCCCAACAACTGATACACCTTTGGGGCGGCACACGAAAAAGGGGCGCTCCGGGATGAGCGGGGGATTTTCAATTGATGAATCGCACCATGATCCGCTGCGGAACGGGATCGTGTAAGTTTGTCGATCAAGCGTAACCAAGTAAGTGTGGGTTTAAGAGTGCGACGAAGAACACGTTTGAGTGTGGGGAAGGTGCGACTTGTCCTCCATAGCTTGAAGAGCGACGGAGGAAGCGCAACACTTTGTCCCACACTTAGGCCTACCCTTCGTCGCCACCCTTCGTTGGTTACCCTTAAACGCAAGACTTAACCTCACGGCCAGTCTGAGAGTGTATGTCCATATAGGCCAATCAAGAACACCCCGAAAGATCCGAAAGGACCACAAAGAGGTGTGTCGCTAGAGGGAAGTACAATGAACTTTTTTGATACCCATGCCCACTTCAGCCGGTTGGGAGGCGAGTATAGCCTCGAATCTCAGATCTCCCGGGCCGAGGAAATGGGCGTTACGCGCATTGTGGCTGTAGGCGGATCATGCGAACTCAACAAGGCCGCTGTCGACGCCGCAACCGCCTACCCAGGCATGATTCGCGTTGCCCTCGGATTTGACCGTGATGAGGCTGAAGCCCTGGGCAAGCCCAGCGACCTCTGCGACGCGCTCGATCGCCTTCGGCTCGCGGTCAGCCAGTTGCCCAAGCGGGGCGTACAAGTCGCTGCCATCGGCGAGATTGGCCTCGACTACTTCTACTCTGCCGAGACCGCAGAACAGCAGGTGGCTCTTTTCCGGGCGCAACTGGAGCTCGCCAATGAACTGCGCCTTCCGGTTGTCATCCACAGCCGCGATGCCGATGTCGACACGCTTGAGGCTTTGAAAGACCACGCCCAGACCTGGAGCGGCGACCCAGAACGCATCGGGGTCCTGCACTGCTTTACACGGGATGCAGCCTTCGCAGCCGATCTTGTTGATCTTGGATACCACATCAGCTTCAGCGGAATCGTCACCTTCCTGAATGCGGATCCCTTACGGGAGGTTGCCAGGACCATACCTGCGGACCGGCTTCTAATCGAAACGGACTCCCCGTACCTTGCGCCAGCCCCAATGCGTGGCAAACGCAACGAGCCCGGCTTTGTGAGCCATGTCGCAACACGTCTGGCAGCCGTTCGCGACACGGACGTAGCGGAGCTAACCGAGCAGACCTTCGAAAATGCTTCACGCCTGTTTGGCTGGTAGCGAAAGGCCGAGCGCAAGCAGTACCCACCAGATCTCTTCGTACTGAAGGCTCTGGAGCAAGCTCTGCGACAGGATGGCAACGCATCCTGCCAAAAGAGGAATTCCAAGCGAGATCGTGGGGCCACGCGCCTGCCAGAGATCCGCAGCCCCCACGAGATGTATCAAGGCCGCCACCATCAGCGCTACAAATGCAAGGCACACGGGCAAGCCGCCCTCCGCCGCCAGATCCAGAAACGTATTGTGCGCGTCCATATGATGAAGGGGATTCTGTTTGTAGACTTCGCTCTTGTCAGCGTAGGCTGCGTAGCGATGGTGAAACATCCCCGGGCCTACCCCAAGCAGAGGGTGGGCCGCAATCATGCTACCCGCAGTATGCCAGGAGTAGAGGCGACCGCTATCGTAAGGCTGGGCCGTCCCTGTCCGGTTCAACAAGACCTGCTTTGCCTCGGGGGGGAGAAGGATGACGGCCAGAACCAAACCACCAACGACAACGCCAGCGATCCTGGACCAACTCCAGCGCAACGGGAGCACAACCAGGGAAACCCCCACCAAACCACCGAGCCACGCGCTGCGGGAGAAGGTATAGACCAGGGCAATGATGATCGCGATGGCTGCCCCACCACTAAGGATACGGGACTGGTGACTGCCGCGGTGCAACATGAAGAACAAGGCCGCTGGTAGAATGCCTATGAGGAAGGTCCCAAGCACATTGGGGTGATCGAATGCCGCGCTGGCGCGGACGACGGATACGCCCCCCGGCTCGACCGCCTGGCAGAGTTCAATCATTCGCCCGAAGTAACCATACTGCCCCAGGCTGGCGAGAGTCTCGCCCGTTGACGTCTGGTAGATCCCCAACAGCGCGCATAGGAAAGCAGCTATTGCCAACGCACCCAGGGCCTTCACGAGGAACCCCGGCTCCTTTGACAAAGACACCGTTGCCAGACAGAGCATGCAGAGGGCAACGATCCGGATCGCGTACGAAAGACTCGCCCCCCTCTCGCCGCAGCACAAGGCAGAAAGGCAGACGCCGAAGACCAGTAAGCCCATGGAGACAAGAACTGACCTCGTGGGCATCACAGGACGCCACCCCCGAATCCAGGAGTACGCCAACACCCCCAGGAGCAACAGGAAGCTCACCTTAGTCACCGTCAGCCAGGCAAAGCCAGGGGCAACACTAACCTCGCCCAGAGGTATCGTAAGCAGGAAGCCCAAATAGGCCATCACGCGTGGATGCGTTTTTCGCATGGATACTCCTCAGCTAATAGCCAACCCCATCATTCGCGGTGAGCAGTACTCTCGATGACAGCAACGATTGCAGACACCAAACAGACCGTGGTCGCGCATATGCCGCCGCAATGACCGAAATGCAGGACCATTCCAACACGCCCCCGGAGTGCTATCTGGAAACTGCCCGACGTACATGCCCTGGCAGGGACCCATCGCTCCGGAGGGAGAGACATCCATTCGCCGCCAGGGACTAAGACAGAGATTGGGGAACGCGTGCTGTGCGTCGTCGTAGTACCCAACAATATCGGTATCCTTGACATCTGGCTCAAACGCAACCTTGATCTGCGGATCATGCCGTTTCAGTTTGTTGATCTCCGCAAGCGCCTGCGCCCCCGTTAGGTCCAGCCACTCCCGACGCGGGCGCGAAAGATCGGCCCACGTCATCATGGACTTCATCTCCTCACTAACACGGCACGCCGCAGACGAAAACGCGAAGATCGGATGCTGAAACCGAATCTCACCGCATCCGAGCTTCCTTGCCTCTGCAACGGTCTCCTCCAGCTGATTCAGATTGAGATGCGAGATCACACACTGCAGCCGCAGCACCGGGCGTCGAAGGCCTCGCGCGCGCTTGAGCTCCTGAACCTTCCGGATCCCACGCGCCAAAGCCTCGAAAGATTCGCCCCGCACGGCGTCGTGCGTCTCCGGAGGCCCATCAAGTGAGACAATGATCTTGTCGACGCCCGCATCCAACAGAGCCTCCGCGCGCTTCTCAAGCAGCACACCATTCGTGTTCAAAGAGACGTAGCACCCCTTCTGCTTCAGAACTTGGAGAATGGGAATCAGCGTGGAAGCCAACAACGGCTCGCCACCCGTGATATAGAAGGTCGGTCTGAAACGCGTCAATTCAGAGACCAACTCCACCCAGGCGGATTCACTGAGCTCTGAAGCGGGATCAGCGCCCGGCGATGCCCAGCTTTCCCGAATAACGTTTTCCCCGCGGTCATAGCAGATCTGACACGAGAGGTTGCACCGCAGCGTGGGTCTCAATACAACCAGCGAGGGCGCGGGGCTCCAGCCGGAACGTGGACGGTAGCTGGCCGTCAGCGCATTTCGCCAGAGCCGTCTCACCCCTGTTGTGAGGTTTTTCGCCAGATCGTATTCGCTCACATTCATGCGTCACCAATCCATTGCATTACCGAGCCACCGAGCGGTACAGCCTAGCGTATCCATCCAACATGCCCGCCAACGAATAGACGGTCTCAACTCGCGTGCGGGCACACTGCCCCATTTCTCTCGCCATGGCCGGATTCTCCAGTAGAGATGCGATGCGATCCGCGAGTGCATTGGTGTCACCCGCACCGATCAGGTATCCCTCTTTGCCATCCCGTAACATCTCCCGGACGCCACCGACGTCAGCGGCCACGATTGGCTTTGCCGCGGCCATGTACTCGAGGATACAAATCGGCAGGCCTTCATGGAAGCTCGGAAGAACACAGACATCAGCGGCTGACAGAATCTCCCGGACTTCCGTCGTGCCGGTCACGAAGTGAAATGCATCCGCTATGCTCAGAGCCGAAACCGAACTCTTGATGATGCTGTGCCGCGCCCCTTCCCCAACGAAGATAAACTGGCATCGCGGAAAGCGGCCAGTGATCTGCTGTGCGGCCGCCACAAGACCATCCTGATCCTTGGGATGCTCGAAGCGCGCCACCATGACAACGACGGGAGATTCCGTAGCGATACCCAGCTTGGATCGAACACCCACACCGGCCTCAGTGGCAGCAAAAGGGGCGGTATCCACCCCGTAGGGGATATGGACAATCGACCCCGCTTTTCCTAGCTGTCGTTCAAGAATCGGAACTTGGCTCTCTGCAACGCACACCACACGATCCGAGCGGCGGAGCATGCGCAAGTACAGCCCGGTCTTGAGGGGAGACAGGCGGACATGCCCACCGTGAAGGGTCGCTACAACGGGGGCTCGGGAGCCGTGAATGGTTGCCAGGGCGGCCAGAAACTGCGACGTGAAATCGTGAGCATGGATAACATCGGGCGCAAACGCTGCAATCACGCGACGCAAACGCAGAGCGGCTGAGATGTCGAGCGCATGCCGCTTTCCGATGCAGTGCATGGCGTAGCCAGCCGACTCCAATGGCGCATAAAATAGCCCCCGTTCCCGCATGCAGCAGATCTGGTTGTCGAACCGCTTGGGATCAAGCCCCCGCACCACCTGATCAAGAAAACGCTCCTTGCCGCCAGAATCCATCCCCCATGTGAGATGAAGAACCTTCATGATACCACTCCCGCCTTCTCGAACCGCTCCAAAAGGCGGGCAACATTCTCGTGTACATTGAACCGCTCCTGGGCCTCCTCCCAGCCCCTCTTTGCAATCTGCTCCGCCAGGGCTGCATCGTCTACAACCCGCGCGATAGCGCCCTTGAGTGCTGCCGCATCGCCAGGCGGAACCAGCAACCCGGTCTCCTCATGTCGCACCGTTTCGGGGATGGCAAACACGTCCGATCCAATGACGGGGACCCCGGCCGCCTGCGCTTCAATAATCACGTTTGGCAGGGCATCGTGCGATGCCCCTCGTCGCGGCACGATGCAGGGCATCACGAGCACCGCTGACTCACTGATGTAGCGGCTGACCCCCTGCTGCGGGAGCTCTCCCACCATTGAGACACTCGCTTGCAGGCCGAACGTGTCAATCAACTGACTCAGTCCTCTCGCCTCAGGCCCCTTCCCGATCAGTACCAGCCTGAACGTTCGCCCCTCCCGATCCAGCAGGTGACAGGCCTCTACAAGCGTACGAAAGCCCTTCGTGTACACAAGCCGCCCGACCCCGAGAATGAGTGGGCACGACTGCACCAGCGGCCGATCTCGCGCAACAATCGCGAACCGATCTCGATTCAATCCGTTGTAGAGCAGCATCACTTTGTCGTCTGGCACTTTCGGATAGAGCCGCCGAAAGAAGTCAATGCTGTACTGAGCGTTCAGAACCACCGTGCTGGCTGCCTCGATTTTCTCATTCAACGCAATTCGTGTAGAGAAAAGGTCATAGGCATGGAATGCAACGCTGAAGGGGATGCCGGTCAATGCGGAAACGACCCACGCCGCCGTCCCAGGATAACTGGACCAGTGGGCATGAATGTGATCGTAGCCACCAGTTTTGACAATCTCGACAGTGCTCATCCCCTTTGCAAAGGCAACGAGGCTCTTTGCAAGCGTGAGCGGGCGGTACCATGTATCCCGAATGAGCGCCACCAGCAGGGCACCGCAGAGCTTGGGATCGCGACAGAACGCCTTAAGAAGAGGCCCTGAATTCAATATAGAGGGATAGATCACCGAGCTGCAGGCGCACGCATCACTTGCCTGCGCTCTGGCTGCAGACGGAGTTGACGCGACAGGAAAGACGCTAACGTCATGCCCCCGCCGCACGACCTCATCAATTTCGCGGCGGACGAACGTCTGACACTGCTCGGGAAACCGAGACACGAAATAGGCAATCTTCACGCTGTCCTCGCAACCCTACTACTTATTTCTCCGAACACCCAGAAATGCGGCCTTCACGACCGCTTCGCCCCAACCCCGAACTCAGCATGCGCCCGACTTACACACATCGCACTCTCTGATGCTGCCTCCACACCAGACAGATTGCAACCCCCAACAGGAGTGCCAAGACAAAGACAGCCGTGGAACCCAAGCTGCCGCGACACGGGCCGAAGGCTGCAAGCGAGAATGCCACACCGCTGCTCAGCACGCCGGGCAGCGCCGTTCGCCAGACAGGTGCGCCAACCGCATATGTGGACCACCTCGGCAGAAACATGAGAAACATGGCAAGCTCTCCTGAAAGTAGCGCCAGCGCCGCGCCATAGGATTCGAGGCGCACAACCGTTGCCAGCAGAACCGCAACGCTGATCACGGTCCCGATCACCCGAATGATCAAGACTCGCCTCTGGTCATGCGCAGCGTAGGCCAAACGCTCAACCAAGACATACATGAAGCTGAACGGCACAGCACTCATCAGCAGAGCAAGCAGCGGCCCCTGCCCGGAAAGCTCAGCACCAAAAAGAACCCCCAGAAGGGCCCCCGCATTGAGTGCAACGAGCATGCAAATCGGCAAACCGACCCACGCAATCAGGCCAACCAGCGCAAGGACAACACCACGGAGGTCGTGCTCTGACTCCTTGCGCAGCCGGGAGACCGTGGGGAAAGCAGCCATAGCCGTCAGCATACCCAGGGCGCAGCAGGCTTCGAAGATCTTCATGGGCCCCGCAAAGGCGCCCGCCAGCTCTGGGCCACACAGCCGTTCCAGCACGAGAAGCCCCGCCCCGAGGTAGACCACAGCCACAAGGCGACTCCCGGCAATCGGTGCCCCTTTGTGCAGAGCCGCTCCAATGACGCGAAAGTCCAGGGCAGGACAGACAGGATGCTTCAGGTGAAACGACAATACAATCCCACAGACAAAGTACAGCAGAGAACGCAGGGAATAGGCAACGGCCACCCCCCGTAGCCCGAACCCACAGAAAATGGCGGTGAGCATCATGGCTACCCCTACCCCCGAGCAGAGCATTTGCACGTACCCTCCCAAATCAACGCGCTCGTGGCCGTGTGCAAGCGATATGTAAGCATCTCCCACAACTTGAAACAGCACCCCCACTCCCATGATCACGACCACCCCCATGAGTATGGCTCCCGGGCTCACCAGAAACACTGTGGTCGCAAACACAACGTAGAGCGTCAATGCCGCCAGGATCCGCCATCCGATGACATTG
>JABGOW010000111.1 GCA_018645275.1 Verrucomicrobiota bacterium | reverse complement strand
GGGGGAGAACGATGTTATCGCCGGAACCCATTGACACACAGAATGTTAGAGAGGTTAGAGGCTCAAGGCTTTTGACAGAACCACGATTACGCGTAGGATTACGATTATGAAACGAGAGCATCCTGTGCTCTGCACCAAATAGCAGTTGCGGCCCTTGTCATTCACACCCCCCCTTTTGGAGTCGCAGAGCCCGTGCAAAGGCGGTATAGTCGCCGCGTTATCTTCCATTCACAGCTACAAACTTCTTTGGGGGCATTCGCAATGGCGAAGAAACAACAGTCTTCTTACGCGGCCGCAGGCGTCGATATTGACGAGATGATGAGCGGACTCAGCGCCATCAAAAAGATGGTCAAATCAACCAACACAAGCGGTGTTCTCAGTAGCATCGGCAGTTTTGGAGGGCTATTTCAGTCACCGGGCAAGGGCAGTACGCTTGTGGCGAGCGCCGATGGGGTCGGGACCAAGCTCAAAGTGGCCGCGATGGCGAATCGCCACCATACGGTTGGGCAGGACCTGATCAACCATTGCACCAACGATATTCTCGTGCAGGGAGCAACCCCCCTCTTCTTTCTGGACTACCTTGGCACAGCAAAACTTGCGGGCAACGTCTTCAAGGAAGTCGTCAGAGGACTCTGCAAGGCCTGTCGGGAGAACGACTGCACCCTCCTGGGCGGTGAGACGGCAGAAATGCCGGGCCTCTATCCGGCGGGCGAGTACGATCTGGTCGGAACCATTGTAGGCACTGTCCCGACAAACAAGATTATCACCGGCGAATCTATTCGACCCGGGGATGTTGCCATCGGCCTACCCTCGACGGGGCTGCACACCAATGGCTATTCGCTTGCCCGCAAGGTCATCTTTGAGCAGGCCGGCCTCGAGATCAACGACACGCTCCCCGGCACGCGCAGATCGGTTGCCGATGTACTGCTCAGTGTGCATCGAAGTTATCTCAAGCCCGTCACAGCGCTCATGGACAGCGTTCCTGTCCGAGGCATGGCACATATCACAGGCGGCGGGCTCTACGACAACATCCCACGCATCTTGCCGGAGGGCTGTGAGGTCGTGATCGACCGCAGCACCTGGAAGGTACCAACCGTATTCTCGTTCATGGAGGTCACGGGGGAGATTGACCCTCTTGAGATGTATCGCGTCTTCAACATGGGTATTGGGTATGTGATCTTCGTTCGGCAGAAGGATGCGGACAAGGCGCTAACGGTTCTCAAAGGACTCCGCGCAGGGCCACGCCTCATCGGTCAGGTCGAGAAGGGCAGCAAGAAGGTCACGCTGGCATAGCAGCCTGGATCAGAAGCGCTCATCCATACGCCGGAAGCGGAAACCACCTCCCGAATCGAGCTCCGTTCGGAAACGCCCGTCGTCTCTGTCATCGAGCAAACTGCGGCGACGCTCGGAGGCGCGACGCGTCGAGAGGTCTCGAATCCCGGCCCGATCGCTAGTGCCGACTTCATCCGCCAACCACCCCCAGCTCGGGGTGTCTGATCCCGCGTCCTTCTCAGCGAAAGGATCCAAGGCGGTTGAGTCGAACAGCCCCCTCCGGTCACTGCTGGAGCGACTTGCAGAATGAGAGGCCGGAAGCCTCTGAGGCTGAGGAGTCGCGAACGCAGAGCCGCTTCGCGAGGAAGAACGTGAACCACTCCCACCAATGCCCATGTCGGTCGGATCGAACTCCGCAGCCTCCCGAACCTGCATATCCACTGCTCCCGATGAGCTATCCATCTCCATCTCGACCATGCCAACGGCCGTCGGAGTCGGCCGTTCACAAAACAGCTGCCCCTCCCCAATGTCGGGAAGATTCGGTTCTGCGCGGAAACACCAGATAACCAGGAGCACCGCCGCTACTCCACCAACCCGTGCCGCTATGCGCTTCTTCGACTGCATCTCCTCCATGGCCTCAAGCCCTCTCATCTGACGGTAGCGCCTCGTTCAACTCCGCGTTCCCACTTTGCTGGCGTGCAAATTTCGGATTGTTCCCTGCGATCACAATGGTGACTTCCCCCTTCACCTTCTTGTCCCGATACAGTTCGAGCAAGTCACCAAGGTACCCGCGAGAGACACGCTCAAACTTCTTGGTCAGTTCAATACAAACAGCCGCTTCGCGATCGCCATACACAGCATGCGCGACTTCCAGCGATTTCCCAACGCGATAGGGAGACTCAAAAATGACCAGCGTATGAGCAGCATTCTGCTCCTCTTCGAAGAAACGCGTCATGGCTCCCCGCTTCCGCGGAGGAAACCCCTTGAAGGTGAATGTCGCCGTAGACAGCCCGGACAGCAAGAGGGCAACCTGCACTGCGGAGGGACCGGGGAGCACTTCCATCTCCATGTCGTGATCAGCCGCCAACCGAGCAATCCGATACCCCGGATCGCTAATGCCCGGAGACCCCCCGTCAGAACAGACCGCCACATGCAACCCAGCCTCCAGCTTCTGTAGCAGGTACTCCGCGCTGCGCTGCTCAGTCTGCTCCCGGTAAGAGATCATGTCCCGCGGACGGGGTATGTCAAAATGCGTCAAGAGCACGCGCGTACGGCGAGTGTCCTCACACGCAATAATGTCGGCAGCGCGCAACGCGGCAACGGCACGAGGAGACATGTCATCCAAATTTCCAATCGGTGTTGTCACAAGACTCAGCATCAAGCATCCATCCAGGGTTCGGAAACAGAGCCGGGCGTGGGTTTCACGAACCGACCATCCTGCTCCAGTCTCGATAACAGTATCGCTTTCAACTCAGAGAGGCCACTCCCTTTACGCGCAGAAATCGCGCAGGCATCAGGGAACGTGCTCAACAGGCGATCAAGGGTGGTCGCGTCATCAACCCGATCGACCTTATTCAGCACCAAGAGTGAAGGAACACCAGCAGCATCAATTTCAACGAGCGTTTCCTGCACGACTGACAAATGGTCTTCAACTCTCGGATGACTGGCGTCAGCCACAATCAGCAGCAGATCGGCTTCAGAGGCCACGTCCAGTGTCGATCGAAACGACGCAACCAATCCATGCGGGAGATGACGAATGAAACCAACGGTGTCAGACAACAGCACCTCTCGCCCCTCTCCAAGATGCAGCAGACGTGTCTTCGTGTCTAGCGTGGCAAAGAGTCGGTCGTCCACATAAGCACCAGCGGAAGACATCGCGTTTAACAGCGTCGACTTGCCGGCATTTGTGTAGCCGACAAGTGAAACGAGCGGCCACGGGCGCCGCACACGCGTGCGGCGACGACGCTTCTGAATGGCCGCCAGTTTTCGTTTGAGCTCACTGATGCGGCGGCGCATGGGTGCATTTCGCAGCTGAAGCGGACTCTCCCCCGGCCCCTTCATTCCAATGCCCCCCTGGAAGCGCTGCTGCTTGCGAGATACCGGAATTCGAGACACCAAATACTGCAATTGGGCAAGTTCAACCTGGGCCTGCGACTCTGCCGAGCTAGCCCGCCGAGCAAATATCTGCAAAATGAGCTCTGTCCGGTCAATGACGCTGATGCCCAATGCCAGGTCCAGGTTGTTGACCTGAACCGCACTCAGATCATTGTCCACGATCACAACATTCGCCTTGGTCTGGCGACAGGCCAGCTGAATATCACCAAGCTTCCCCTCCCCCACAAGCAGTCCCGGTGTCGGCTTCTCCCGCCGCTGGGTGATCACGCCCACCACGATCGCTCCCGCGGTGTCAGCAAGACGCTCGAGCTCATGGATCGAATCCTCCGCTTCGGATCGCGATTGCCGTGTGGTGGTAACCTGCACCAGCAGCGCCCGTTCCTCGCCATCCTGGGAAATGTCGATTGGCTGTTTCATGACTGCTGCTGACGCTCCCACCACGCGCGGCCCTCTCCTCCAACGGCCGTACGACGCTGGCGGTGAATCAGTCGGCGGAGCTCGCGGCGAGATTTGACATCGGGTTGTTTCTGCCAGAGCCGAAAGCCCTCATAGATCTCTTCATTCTCAAACGCCGCACAACGCCGACCTGAACGCCACTGCCCTCTTGGGTACCGGTACAACCAACAGTTGTCTCCCCTATTGAGCAAACAGGCATGACACTTACGAACGGGTTTTTGGCTTTGCTGCGACATACGTCCCCTGAACTCCTGCCGCAAACATAGCATCGGCAGGAGCGAAACGGGAGAATCATCTTGATGTGTGGCAGAGATGCCCGCCCAAGGCAGAACGGACGCTTAGCGCTCCCTGAGCTCCCCGGCCTCAATCTCAGCCAGGAAGCTGGCGTAAGTCTGCTCCAAGCCCTGGCGCAGACCGATCTTGGGCTCCCACCCGAGACCACGCAGTCTGCTGCTGTCGGCGAGTTTGCGCGGCGGCCCATCTGGCTTTGATGTATCGAGTTCTATGCTCCCCTCGAAGCCAACAACGCTCCGTATCGTCTCCGCCAATTCGGCGATCGTGACGTCGTCACCAAATCCAACATTGACCCAGTCGGGAGGGTCTTCTACGCCAAGAAGATGAAGGACGGCGTCTGCGCAATCATCGACATGCAAAAACTCTCGCCGTGGCTTGCCGCTCCCCCAAACGGTAACGCTCGGAAGCCCTTCGATTTTCGCATCGTGAAACTTGCGCAGCAAGGCGGGTAACACATGCGAGTTCGCCAGGTCATAGTTGTCGTTCGGACCATACATATTCGTCGGCATGACGGAATGGTACGTGACGCCATACTGTGCCCGGTAGTGCTGACAGAGCTTCAACCCGGCAATTTTCGCCAGGGCGTAGGCCTCGTTCGTCGGCTCAAGGGCGCTCGACAGCAGAGCATCTTCCGGTATGGGCTGAGGGGCGAGTCGAGGATAGATGCAGGTGCTACCAAGGAAAACCAGCCGTTTGACCCCGAGCTTGTACGACTCATGAATGAGATTGAGCGCAATCGCAAGGTTGTCATGAATAAAGTCCGCAGGATACGTCCTGTTAGCGTGGATACCTCCAACCTTGGCCGCGGCCACAACGACAAGGTCCGGCTTCTCATCTCCCAGGTACTGACGAACCGCGCCCTGCTCGCACAGATCGAGCTCCTGCCGCGTAGCCAAGAGCGGGGGCGCATACCCATAATGTTTCAGGCGTCTTACCAAGGCGTGGCCAACCATGCCCGTGTGCCCGGCAACGAAGATTCGCTTCTCGGCTGCACTCATACCTCTGCCTCTCCCGTACTCTGGCGAACCGCAAACTCATGCCGGGCGAGCGCCAGATCAGATTCGACCATAATTCTGACCAGCTCCTTGAATTTAATTTTGGGCTCCCAGTCCAACTCCTGCTTTGCCTTGCTGCCATCGCCAATCAGCAACTCCACATCCGACGGCCGTTCATAGCGGGCATCGTGCTTCACATACTCACGCCAATCAAGATCCAGCAGGCTGAAGGCCTCCTCACAGAACTCCTTGACCGAGTGCGTTTCGTTTGTCGCAATTACGTAGTCGCCGGGCTTGTCCTGCTGAAGCATCAACCACATCGCCTCCACGTACTCGCCGGCAAAGCCCCAATCTCGCTGGGCATCCAAAGCGCCCAAATAGAGAGAATCCTGTAGACCCATCTTGATTCGTGTTGCCGCCCGCGTGATCTTGCGCGTCACGAAGGTCTCCCCGCGGCGAGGCGATTCATGGTTGAAGAGGATGCCGTTGCTCGCATGCATGCCGTACGCTTCGCGAAAATTGATCGTAGTCCAGTAGGCATAGACCTTGGCACAGGCGTACGGCGAGCGCGGCCAGAACGGTGTCGTTTCAGTCTGTGGGACCTCTTGCACCTTTCCGAACATCTCTGACGATGATGCCTGGTAGAATGCCGTCCGCTTTTCGAGGCCTGTCTCGCGAAGCGCCTCAAGAATACGGATCGTGCCCAGACCCGTCACGTCGCCGGTATACTCAGGAATGTCAAACGACACGCGAACGTGGCTCTGTGCGCCAAGGTGATACACCTCATCGGGCTTCAGCTGGTAGAGCAACTTCACCAACTGCACGGAATCGGCCAAATCGCCAT
>JABGOW010000384.1 GCA_018645275.1 Verrucomicrobiota bacterium | reverse complement strand
AAGCTGAGGGCAGGAAACGGCTCAGACGGCTGAGAACTCGGTACTCTCAAGTTCTGTCATGTCCATTATCTTTCTACGCAGTCTCATTTGGTTTTCCTTTCTTTAGGCTCGCAAGCCGCATTCTGTACACAACAAACCGAGATTCAGCAACGTCTTCTGAAGGCTGGGTGGCAGTAGTTTGTTCTTTCTGGCCCATTCCAGACAATGGCGTAAGAACTCCCTGTCGCTGCAAGTGTCGATCATCTTCCCGCCGCACATGCCGCACTCAGCGGAAGTGAGAGCATCTCTTAGCTCTCGGTCCGCCTCCCTGATTTCTTTGTAGCCATTCCGCATTTTCCCAACTATGTCGCGCAGACGCTTGCTCTTGATCAGTCCGTCTGCCTTCCCGTCCGCACCTTCTGTGTTGGCGTACATCCACACTAGGCCTGCGAGCAGGCGGTATGTTTCCTCAATTCCGTAGTACTCTCTTGTCATTCCTCGTCTCCTTTCTTAGGAAGAGCACCCCAGGTGCCAGATTGGTCACGTTGCTCATTAAGTTCGTCCGCTAAATAGTCCGGGAGTCCATCCGACGTGATCGGGCGTGTCTCTCCGGTGAGAAGATCGGTATACACGTCATCCCCGTTGTCAGCCCTCCAGTAGCCAGCGGCATGGAGCTTGCCCTTATCCCTCTCGACCATCTCTCTGAAAGCCGCTATGTCGGCTTCCTCTCCGCAGGCAACAAACTTGGGCTTGTTCTCTGCGAGCGGCCAGTAGATCAGGAGTCCATGCCCGTTGGGCTGATCGATTCTGTGGACGGGGTCTTGGCCTCCCGGAATCGTGCTTGATTCCTCCCATCCCTCCAGGTCCATCTCATGCTCGTGTCCACACCGGGCACAAGCCCCCCTTTCCCACAGCGTTACCCCTGCACGTCCCTCGAGATCACGGATGGCCAGCCCCCAACCGCACATAGGGCAGGTCATCCGAACTGTTACAGAGTAGAAAACCCGGTGAGATAGTGGATTGTCCTTACCGTTGGCACCAAGGTCGAGTCTCTTTTCCAGGCTGTTGATCAGCCCTTCTGTCTTTTGGTCGCCGATTCTCTGCACATCCTCCTCTATGGTTTCCAGAAATTCCCTATCATACGAAGCGGGAATTCCTGGTGTATTGCACGGCCTCTTTCCTGTATAGCGGTCAGTCCGTAGTTTCTTCCTCATGTTCATGCGCGGTTCCTTTCTCTCATACTTTCTATTCCATGATCGTCAGTTTCGGTTCTTCTGGTCACTGTTATCTCCCCCAATATCATTCTGTCCAAGTCTTCTCTTTCATAGTAGACTCTTCCGCCGCTCTTCGTTTTATTCAGTTTTCCTTCGCGGACCCGAAGCCTAAGTGTGCTGTGAGAAAGGTCCGTATATTCCTCTGCTTCTTCGACGCTTAGGAATCTCTTTGAAACTGGATTTCTGTTCTCGATAATTCTGGCTACCTTTTCAGCAATCATATCTGTTAGGCAGTCGAGTGTGGGCTTTCCTTGCATCGTCTCTGTTTTCATCTTTATCTTGGTTGTCATCTCATTCTCCTGTTTGTTGAGATTTTGTGCGCACATGCGCGGGGCACAGTTCTTCTGCGCCGGTTCTAGGTTGTTTTTTGCAGGGGATTTACGCCGGGGCTGGCGTTTTGCGTCGATCACCGAAGGATGTCGGCAATCTGAAGTCTATTTGACTATGACCTATTATACATGCACATATCCATTAGCGCAAACAAAAAGGGCATATGGGAATCATTTTGTTTGTAAGTTGTTTTCTTTATTGCATTTCGGGTGGTTTTGTTGCATAACTTTCTGAATTCACGTTCCAAATGGAGCCGGTCTTCTTTGCTTTTCACAGTGTGAACGGTGAGAGAGAGTGTCCAGGAGCTGTTTTTACGTGGGAGTGAGATTCCTTGGGGTCATCGGGGGGAGGCCTGCGTGTCCGCCTGCTGCGTCACGTCCCGGACCTCGAATGTTGTGCTTGTGACGCCGAGACGAGCGGCTTCGTCTCGCGCCGTGCGGATAGCTCTGGCACTCATGTCCCATCCTCCCGTCTTTGTGCCGGATTGAGCTTTGCGCAGTAGATGCTCGGGTAGCCAGTCGTGCAGCCGATGTCGAGCACACGGGCGCTATCAGGCAGCCGATTCCCGACAAAGGTGCCAGAGGCGTTGATGGCGTCGGCCTTCATGGAATGCACGACGCCGGCGAGGTATCGGCCGGGCGCGATGAGGTCGTAGGACCTCAGGCGGGCGCTCCATACCCAACTTCTCGGCACCCCATGTTCAGTGCGACTCGTCCCGAAGAACGGCGGATGCCGTCCCTCAGTAGGTGGTAGGGCAAGTTCATGACCTCACTCCTTGCTGTTTCACGGTGAGAGAACCCGCGTTGCCATCGTTGAGAAGTGGAACCGGCGTCTGGGTCTAGAACGGCCAGTATTGCTTTCGACGGGAGGACTTTGCCGCTCTTACCGGCGCGTTGTGCGAGTGTCCCGTATGCCAACTTCACTCCTTGGCTGACCTCAATGCTCGTGCGCTCCATGAGCCAATCGCGCACAGTCGCCCCTGGGCGCTTTAGAGGCCATCTGTGGGCTGTTGCGGTGATCCGGCGCCGAGCGCTTAACCGTGCCGCTTCTGCCCTTGTAATGGCCTTCAAACGCCTCTGGTGGCCCGCTGGCGACACCCTCAGTCAAGTGCCGAAAGAGAGCCTGTTCACGAGCTTCTCCCGGGCTGTGCCGTACCACCGTCCTCCCACCAGCACGTACCACTCTTCTTTTGGAGGCCGGCGTACTGCAATGATCTCGCTGATGGCTTCAAATCGCTCGAACAGCCCCCTGGCCGGTGCAGGCATGTCCGAGTCCCATCGATACCAATGCCGCTCAGGTTCTTCCGGTTCTTCGGCCTCCTCAAAACCGCAGGAATCACATACCCACCCGAAGTCCAGCTGCGCGGGGGCAGTCAGGGGATCTAACACGATGAGGCCGTCTGAGAGGTCGAACGCCAGGTACTCCGCCGCGAGCGGTCGCACCGGCCGAGTATCGAGCATGCGGATGCCGCCGCAGATTGGGCACACGCGGCGAGGCAGAACACAGATCGCCTTGTGAAGGCGGTTGAGTTCGGGGTTGTGAGCAATGTGGTGGCTGATCTCTTCGTCATGCTGATCGCGCAGGCGGTCAACCAATTTCACTGCATTGGCGATCAGATCCGTCTCTGCGGAATGCTGTTGAGCAATGTGGGCCCACTGCGTATCCCCCCCGAGTGCCTGCCGGATGTCGGGATGCGTCAGGCGCGTGCTCAGTTCTCCCGCCCGGAATGCCTTCATAATCCCGGGCGCATACAGCGGCGCTGACTTGAGCGCCTCCAGCAAACCCGGGTAGTCAGCGAGTTCTTCAGCGTAATCGTCAGCGCATATGCCCTTCTCGACCGCGAGATCGAGTTCGGCTTTCACCTGCAGCCAGGTTCCCAGCCACAGCACCGTTTCATATTTCAGCAGCATCGTCAAATCTCCTTCCTTGCGGGTTTCTCACCGCCGGCGCCCGCCATGTTCCGAACATGAAGGAACGTAGGCAATCGGGCGATGTGGTCCATGTGGCCGTGGGTGAGGCAAACTCGCTCGATGCCGACGACGAACTCCTGCAGTGCCGAAGCCTCACCCTCCCCGCAGTCGAACAGAGTCCGGTAGCTCTTCGCATATAGCCACGTCGCGTAGAGGCCTGTCTGATTGGATCATGTAGTCCATGATCATCTTCCCGGACCCATCTGGGGGGCACCTGCAAGTCTGAACCGTTCAGCATCTTCATTCGAGATCCAGTACTGCTCGCCGTTGATGGCAAGGAGATGACCGTAACACGCCTCCGTCGGGACTCCCGTCGCTCCCGTCTTCCGCTGCAGGAACCGGGAAGTAACTGAAGATGAGGGGGTCGCCCGGCGGTATGCCTGAACGCGTATGGGCGTACTCTCGAGGCCACAGTGTGTGCAGACCCAGGCAGGCCCTTCCGGGCAGTCGCACATCCGGTCAGACACGCCCGTGGACCGTCGTTGCCAAGCACGGGCCCATGCCATCAACGCTTCGAAGGCAGACGCGCTGACCATATCCTGTCCACAGAGGGGACACGGCTGTCGTGGTACCAGTTGGAGCAGCCTGTTGTAGATGTCCCTCAGCCTTTTCGCGTACGCAACGTATTCCTGGGCACCGTCGATCAGCTCCTGGTCCCCTCGGGTCTGGATGCTTCGGCGGAAGTTGCTCGCGTCTTCGAACGCTTCGTTGATCACGTCGCTTGCTACTCTCAGGGCATTTGTGTCGTCCATTTCTTGATCTTCCTTTCTTGTTAAGCCCCGGGCTACCCTTGGAAGCCGCATACGGTGCAGTGGAAGCCGTACAGTGGCGCAGTCGTCGTGTAGCGTGCAGGGGCAATGTCATGTTGCCGGGCCCACTCCAGACACACGTCCAGAAGTTGCATGAGAGGAATTGTGTTCAGTAGGGGGCCGCCGCAGGCACAGGAATTGTTGGTTAGAACTTCATCCAGCTCCAAGACGTATGACCCTGTGCCCTCGTTGCCCTCGACCAGTTCTCTGACAGCCTTACGCACAGCTGGATCGCCTACGAGCTTGTAGAGCTCTTCCCGGTCCTCCCGTATGCGCAACACGATGGGGATGAGATAGACAAGCTCGTTGTAGCTTGCCTCAATTCCAGGATGACCGACTGCCGGTCTTCTCGTTGTCTGTTGCTGAACGTCGTCTTCATATATTGACATCGCTTCGTCTCCGTAGGTTGTCTCTCTGGGCCGTCAAAAGGTTCGCTAGGGTGCCCCCTGGGTGAGGCCATTTCACCCAGGGGGCAGAGGGATCAGCCAGCCTTGGGAGCTGGGACTTCAGCCAGAGCCACATCGAGCCGGTCGAGGTAGACCTTTATCCCGGCGTTACGCACTTCCGTGACAACGGGTGCGAGTGTGTTCCACTCAACGGCAGCGTCACCCGAGGGGCTCAGCACGACCCAGTCCACAGCTCCGAGCGCATCGGCCAGAACAATGGGATCCTGAGCCAATTCGCAGTGGAGGAAGAGCAGGGCGTCGGGGTGCTTCTCACGCAGGGCCTTAAGTTCCGCGCTTGCAGCAGGTACACGATCCTGCGAATTGACCGTCAATCCGAGCCAAACCCGGGACGGTATCACGGACGCCTCCAACGCCTTCGGCAGGGACGTATCACAGACCAGATAGGTCCAGTCTTGCCCGGCTTCAACGGCCTCGTGGAAGCCCTCAACGACCTCCTCACCCGCGCCTTCACAATACGGTGTGCTTCCCGCGAACGTGGGCCTCACCCATCTCGCCGATCCGGAGGCCTTCTTCCCCGGACTGTCACTCGATGGTGCTTTAAGCGAGCCCTCCAGTCCGTTTCCCCCTTCAATCTCCCACTCGTAGGACACGAGGTCCTGACCGGCTTCAATCTTGCGGAAGGAGACAATGTCGGATGCCGGCTTCGACTTCTTGACGATGCCTTTGGCCTTTTGCACGATCTTCGCAGTGACGCGCGTGTCTCCTTCGGTCGCAATCTCCAGCGCCTTCTCCCAGGCAGCCGCTTGATCCGGTGGATCAAGATCAACCAGTGGGCGCGTAGTGGCTTCGGTCTCCGGGAGAACAAGGCTTGGTTTCAGCAACCGGATGTTGTTAAGGACCACCGATGAGGTGATGAGTTGTGAAGCCCGGCTCTGTGTGAAGCCCCAAGTCTTCTGGCAGAAGTCGTTGAAGTCCGAATAGCCCGCGCTCAGGTAGAGCTTTGTATCGCGGATGATGCGGAGGGCATACGCTGCGGCCAACATCGCGTGTCCGAGTGCAGACACGACGGCTTGCAGCTTCTCCAGACACGTTTTTTTGTCGTCATCCGTCATGTTGGAGTCAATCTTCTCAAGCGACAGTTCATTCGGATTGAAGCCAACGTGTCCCAGGCTTTGCGCTTCGGCGGGGGTGGGAAGCAGGCTTCCGGCCTGGATGAACTGGGCCTGTTCCTGGTTGGGCTCAGGATCGTTCTCGGGGTGCTCCAGTGTGCA
>JABGOW010000052.1 GCA_018645275.1 Verrucomicrobiota bacterium | reverse complement strand
GACATTTGTTGTTGTATGTGTAGATTTATCCGTATACGTGACGCCATTTGCGTTAATGGTTAGAGGCGGAGGCTCAGCCAGGAGGGCATTCAGCGCAGCCTCTCCGAGCGCTTCACTATAAACCTTAACCTCCGCAATATCACTATCGTACGTCGAGTCGCCATTGCGGTTTCCGCCGATACGCAGATCCGTTAGATAGAAGAGCTTATCAGAGACGGATCCCACCAGCTCCACTGCGGATTGGTCTCGCCTTGTCAGATACAAAGAGACATTGGTCCCGGATGGGGAGATATCGCTGACAAGAGCCATATGGTACCAGGTTTCGGCAGAAAGGTTCGATTGCGCGGCCACAATACTGTCGTCGGAAGCTCCAAAGAGTCGAAAACCGGCAGCCCCGTTGTCGTCTATCTGCCAGGAGCCTGCCCCGGAAGGATATGTCGACATCAGCGAGTTCCATTCCCCCTGACTAAGCGAGTCCGTCCTCCACCAGAACGACACGGTAAACGAGGTGTCAGTTGCGTAATTCATGGTCGTGGCTGTGAGATAGTTCAAACCGCTGCCATCAAAGTGAGCACTACCTATCTCGTCGTTGTTCGCAGTAACAGTCCCGGTTTGTGTGAGCGAATAGCCCCCGATCTCATCATCCAGCAGATCTCCATCGCTGAAGTCATAGTGCGCAATCAAAGCGGCATTTGCCATTGAGCCCATAAGCAGCACCAGCAGCACCCCAAAGCCGAAGCCTTTTATTGAATTCATGCCTGATCCCCTGGTTTCCATTTCCATCACGGGAGGAGCCACAACGACCCCGAGCGATAAAGCATAATATATCACCTTCATTAAACATAGCGGTAATCAGCACGCGACAAAAGCTGATCATGACGCGACAGTAGGCTGAAATTGATTCTATATCGCTGGCCGGTAAGACTCTTCAGTCAGCCAACTGCGTCTGAAGCCGTGCTTTCGTGAGTAGGGTTCGTACGCGCGTACGATAGGCCTTTTGACGAAGGCGAGCCTTCTCCCGCTTCCCTGCCTCGGGAACCCGAGGACGTCCCGGTTTAGCAGAAAAGACGGCGTCCGGAATTGTGAAGAGGTTTCGTTGACGGAATGAGGCTGGTGTTGTCGCAAGGAGTTGGCCTCTAACAGAGGTTGAAAACCATGGGTCGTTGGCGCAACGTTCCGGATTACCGCACCATATGGGTCGCAAAACCCCAGCTTGGTCGGAGATCCATTCGGCATAGGCTGCCAGATAAGCATCTGCAATATCTCCGCCTTCGAAGCGCGAAGATAGTAGGGGAGGTTCCCTCTCCAAGCGCTTGGTCAGAGCACGGTAACTGTGAACACCTCCTCGCTGGATCTCATGTTGCCAATCCCTGAGATTCGTACCAAAGTCCTGCAGAGAGCCCGATTGAACAGCGACGTCTCTGAGCGTTTTGGGTCTTTCTATTGTGTTCTCATGGATCATTATACGTCCTCAGCAATAAGGTTGTTCAGCAGAGCCACATGTTCAGGGGCGATCACATCATCGGGATAATACTTGTCAATTGCATTCTGAATCTCGTCAATGGACCGAATTTCCAGTTTATGGATTAGAAAGCGTAGATCATCCACGTCGCCCTGATACCCCGGCAAGGGAGATCGACAGGCCAGGGCCTTCATGGCGAGTAGATATCTTGCGGTTGGGGCGGTGAGCATAATGCCCGGAGCTTCCCACGGCAGAGATCGAATCTGTTCCACAGGAGCCACAAACATCTGCACATCATCATTCAGCCACTCTTCAGGCAGCCCAAGCTCGCGGCCAACACGTTTGGCGAGAGCCAGCCCTTCACGCGAAGGGCGAACAACGGCATCGACATCCTTTGTCATCGCACGCGCGTCATATGCCAGCATCATCAACGCTCCACCATAGATACAGAGCTCTAGTTCAAGCCCCGCTTCCACTGCCAACTCACCCATTCTGCTCAGAGCCCGAAGTAACAATGGTCTGGTAATCGCATTCATGAATAAACCATAACGTTATGGTGTATTCATGTCAAGATAACAGCAAAGCTAGCTCTTTGCGCTGTAGAGGATTTATGCTGCGGATTACACAGATGTGCACATGCGCGATTACGATTACGCGTAGGATTACGAGGAGGAATATGTTTGAGGACCCGCTGTTGCTTCATAATCCTAATCCTGCTCGTAATCCTAATCGTCTTTAACCCGATTTGGGAGTCCTGGTGAGTACTGCCCACATAAGACGCTTAGAACCGTGGGGGCAATTTTTCGATTTATCCACAGTCTACAGCCCACTCTCCACAGTCTACGCCTTCAACTGGGGTAAACAGAAAATCAAACCTTACTTTCCCGCTGGTACCGTTGGTTCGTTCAACAACGCAATTAGCTCAAAGCTTAGCTCTTTGCGCTGTACCCCATTACTCGCATCCCTCTTCGCTGCGACACTGGGAGGGCGGAAAACCAAATTGCTTCTTGAAGCTGCGACCAAAATTCGTCGGCTCCAGATAACCGGTCTGGTAAGCGACTTCAGAAACCGACAGGGAGCTGTTCTTCAGCAGGTCGCAGGCGCGGTTCAGTCGCATGGATCGAATCACATCCTGCGGCGTTGTGTCCGTCATGGCCTTCAGCTTTCTCTGAAGCGTCCGGTCGGCCATATTCATTTTGGCCGCGAGCTGCTCGACCCCAAAATCGGGATCTGCCATATGGTCGCCTACCAGCTTAACAACGCGTTCCATGAAGCGGTCTTCAAACGAAACGGCTTCAATTCCGCCGTCCTTATCAAGCTGCTGCAGAATGAGCATGCGGTAGTTACGCCGGGATTCAAGCAGGTTGTGGATCCGCATCTTGAGAATCGGAATCGAGAATGGTTTGCTGATGTAGTCGTTCGCCCCCACCTCCAGCCCCTCGACCTGCTCATCCTCCTTGCCGCGGGCGGTCAGCATGACCACTGGAATATGGTTCGTCACCTCGTTGGCCTTAAGCGCTTTGCACAGCTCCAGTCCGGACAGGACGGGCATCATGATGTCCGTAATCACCAGGTCAGGAACGTCCAGAACCGCCATGTCCAGACCCTCGCGGCCGTCAGTTGCCACAAGCACTTCATACTCATCTTCCAATTCGGTCAGGAGCACAAGCCGTACATCCTCGTTGTCCTCCACGACCAGAATCGTTTCCATCTCTTGTGCTTGGTCGCTCATAAAACACATCCTTATCACACAGAGAACTGTGTCACTCCTACAAACGTTGTCATCCCGAGCTTGCCGAGGGATCTCCATGCACAGGAAACACCCGAGATCCCTCGGCAAGCTCGGGATGACAGATGCTTCGCTTTTCAGAACTTGTTGAAACGCTATTTTTCCTTTGTCACAACTTTCGCATTTCAACACTACCCAAGCGGCAGTTCCACCCTAAATCTGGATCCACGGCCGTCGGTAATCGGGCTCTCCACCTGCACGCGTCCGCCCAGCAGGCCAACCACTTCGTTGACAAGCGCCAACCCGATGCCGGAGCCGTGCGTCTGCGTCGCGGATGGCGAGTGGCCACGGTAATGTTGGTCGAAAATATGCGAAAGATCGTCGGTCCCGATGCCGGGGCCGTTGTCTTCTACAGAAAGCATCATAGCATGCCGAACCACAGAAAGCCCAACCTCAACACGTCCGTCGGACGGCGCGAACTTGATCGCGTTGCCAATCAAATTGCCGAGAATGCGCTTGAGCGCCCGGGGATCCATACGAACCGACATGCATTCCTCCGCCGGTTCAAAGGCCAGAACGATTCCCTTCCGTTCCGCCAGTGGGCGCATGGAATCAATGATAGAGCGCAGATGTTCCACCAGCTCTATCTCCACAAGGGTGATTCTCATCTTTCCGTCCTGGATTCGGCGCAGATCCAAGATCTGCTCAACGAGCTGCTGCAACTCATGTACGTTCTTGAGTGCCACGCCGAGGTAGTCCCTAAGCTTCCCTGCGCCCACCTCCTTCATTGCCCGCTCGATCGGTGCCGGTATGACCGTCAGTGGCGTTCGAAGCTCATGTGATATCAGGGTAAAGAACCGCAGTTTTATCTGCTCAATTTCCGTATGATGCTGCTCTTCCGCAAGGCGTAGTCGGAGCCTCTGAAGGTTGACCTGTCGGCGAATCAGCCATACTGCCAGACCGAGCAGGATCACTGTCGCCAGCGATAGCATGCCCCGTTTCTTAGCATGCGACCAGCGCCCCTCCATGGCCGTATCAGCCAACATGATTTCGCTGAGCCGTCCCTTCAGCCAGTTCTGTCGCTCAATCATCTCAAACCATTCCATCATCTGCAGTTCTGGCCGACCTCCTACCAGACGGTCCGACAAAAACCCGACAAGCTGTTCTGCACCGTCAGGAAACCCTTTGAGGCGTGTTGCCTTCACCGGGTAGACCTTCTCCTTCATGCTGATACTGGCTTCGCCTAAGGCAAACACCTTATGCCCGTTATGTTCCGCAAAATCGCTAACCTTCAGTTGTAGCCAGCGCCCATCAAAGGCATACAGAGCCAGCCTGACAGCATTCTCTCCCGGATTTCCCGCATCCCAACCTGGGTAGATAGGTTTGTAGCGTCGGGAGCTTCCGCTCTTTCGCACACCGACAAGCTCAATCTTTCCGGGAAAACCATAGCCAGGAACAATGCTTCCGCTGGGAGGCATTGCGGGGAATAGGGTCAGCCAGCCCATTCTGTTATCGCTTCCCAGATCAAACTCGATTAGGCAGCTGTCTTCGGGTGGACGCTCGAAGACCACAGAAAAATCACGACCGGCTTCGTCGTCCTGACCACCGGATGCCGAACCCCGCGGCATCCCAAGCCCCGTCTTCTGATCCGTCAGATAGTCTTTGCTCCAATAAGGTCGCGACTCAAACTCGGGACTGGCCTCCACGACTTCGGCCAGCCAGAGCTCGTTTTCCACAACACCGAAAACCTCTCCCAAGGCAAAAAACTCCCTGTCGCCCTCCCTGGCACCGCGATACACCTCGATTCGGATAGTCGCATGCCGAGGCGTGGGAAGATTGATTATCAAGGGAACATGGGCCGGATCAGGGCAATCCTCATCCATCCACTCGGCCACCGTTTCACTGGATCCGTTAGCGAACTGCATCGAAACGCGGAAGCGGCGCGGGAAACCGTAGCCGCGAAGCTGCCCCTGACGAGGATCAATCGCTGGTACTAGAACTACTTGCTCAACCCTCGCGCTCTTCCCCAACGACAACTCTACCGTCCAGCGAGGGTCCTCCGGCATCGAATCCAGAGCAGGAAGATAATCGCCGTGAAAGCCATACGCATCAATCTGACGCGTCTCGCTGAAATCCGGCAAGCCAGCCAATTCCAGCCGGATCTTCTCGGCTTCGGCAGCAAGCTCCCTGCGTGCCTCTGGAATTCCGAACACCGGAACGTTCCCGGGCGACACCGATGACTTAGCGCTCACAGAGAACGTGAGCGCGAAAACACACAGAGACACCATGTAGAGTCTATTTAGCACATCAGGATTATAGTGAGCACATTAAGCATCGCCAACCATAATCAAGGGCCGGGCAAAGCGCCTTCTTACTTGTATCTCGCGCTTTCAGGCCTCACGTGCTCGTTTCCATGTTACCCGGGGCGTTGCCCGCGTCATGCCTCACATCATGCGGCAACCCAATATCTCAAGATAAGCCGGAGGCTTTTCAGCCATTAGCCGGTGGTGTCGCTACGCTCAACCACCGGCTAATAGCTCGAATCCCTCCCGGGATGGCTCGACATGGTAGGAACGGATGAAAGATGTGATGCCACGTGGATAGGGCATCAGAGCGACAGGAGCCTTGATATGATGCCTAATGCTTAACGCCCGATGTCAGCCCGGAACCAAAGCTCCGACTCCGTCTGAGCACTCCATATGGGAGCGGAAAATTTGGAGTGCGGGGACGGAGTCACCGCTTTTCTCAAGCGCGGAGCGCGTTCTTGGTGTTGTAAAGCCAAGCTTAACGGTTACCAGAAACGCTACTCTAAGGCCAGCCCGCGCGCCAGAAGCCAGCGCAACACTTGTGATATGAAAATGGTCACACGGTA
>JABGOW010000318.1 GCA_018645275.1 Verrucomicrobiota bacterium | reverse complement strand
TGGGCGCCTCCTGTACGCTGCATGCTGCGGTCAGTGTTCGGGAGCGTTCCCGTTTGGGCGACCGCGTTACGATACACAATAACAGTGTGATCGGTAGCGACGGTTTCGGATACACGCCGGATGCAGACGGCATCTATCATAAAGTCGAGCAGCTTGGGAACGTTGAGATCGGGGACGATGTTGAGATCGGGTCGAATGTCTCCGTCGACCGGGCTCGCTTCGGGAGTACCCTGATTGGCAATGGCGTGAAGATAGACAACTTGGTGCAGGTGGCCCACAACGTGCGCATAGGGGATCATACCGTTTTGGTCTCACAGAGCGGCGTCGCGGGTAGTGCCCATATTGGCGCGCATGTGCAGATCGGAGGTCGCGCTGCGATTGTGGGCCATGTCAACGTTGGCGATTGGGCCATTGTGGCCGGAAAATCTGTGGTGACGAAAGATACCCCTGGCAAGCTCTTCGTTTCCGGTTTTCCTGCGATGGACCACCGCAAGGCCACCAAAATGCACGCACACACGATGCGCTTGCCAGATTTGAAGAAGCGCGTAGCGGCGCTTGAGAACGAGATCAAAGCCATGAAGAAGGAAACGGAAGCATGAGAGTATTCCTAACCGGTGGGGCCGGCTACATTGGTAGCGTGACATCGGAACTCTTGTTGAACGAAGGCCATGAGGTAACCATTTTTGACAATCTCGGGCGAGGACACCGGGAGGCCATTGAGCCGCGGGCCGATTTCATTGAAGGGGATCTGCGCGACAAGGATTCTGTGGCGGATGCGATGGCGAAGGTGAAGCCGGATGCCGTTATGCATTTTGCGGCCTACGCGCTTGTCGGCGAGTCCATGGTGCAGCCCGAGATCTACTTCAGGAACAACGTTGTCGGCGGGATTAACCTTGCTGAAGCGATGCTCGCCAACAACGTCCAGAAGATCGTCTTCTCCTCGACCTGCGCGACCTATGGCCAGCCCGAGCGGGTACCCATCACAGAGGATGAACCGCAGCGCCCTCAAAACCCCTATGGCGAGTCGAAGTTGATGTTCGAGCATACCCTGAAATGGTATCAGGAGCTGCACGGCATGAAGCCAGTGTTCTTGCGCTACTTCAATGCCTGCGGGGCGACCGAAACTTATGGCGAAGACCATGACCCCGAGACGCATCTCATCCCGCTGGTCTTGCGCGTGGCGCTGGGACAGCGTGAGTCTGTGAAGATCTTTGGTGATGACTATGACACGCCCGATGGCACCTGTCTCCGGGACTACATTCATATTGTCGACCTGGCCCGTGCGCATATTCTCGCGCTCGAAAAGGATGTCTCGGGTCCCTTTAATCTGGGGACGGGAACCGGGAACTCCGTTCTTGAAGTGATTGAAGCCTGCCGTGAGGTCACGGGGCATCCTATCCCCGCAGAGCTGGCTCCGCGTCGACCGGGAGATCCGGCTCGTTTGGTGGCCGGCGCTGAGAAGGCAGAGACCATCCTGGGGTGGAAGCCGAAATTGGCCGACATGCACACCATTGTGGCGAGTGCGTGGAAGTGGCATCAGGCGCACCCGAATGGATACGGGGCATGATGAGAACAGGGCTGAGGGCTGAAAGGTGAAACCAGAAAACCGCAGCATTGAAGCCTCCGTTGGTGAGTTGCTGCGCGAGCAGGGTCTCACGCTGGCGACGGCCGAATCATGCACCGGTGGACTCATTGGGCAACGTCTAACGGCCATTTCAGGAAGCTCTGACTACTACATCGGCGGCGTGATTGCCTATTCCAATGCCGTCAAAGTGGCGGTTCTCGGGGTTTCTGAAGCGATGCTTGCCAACTGCGGCGCCGTCAGCGACCCCGTTGCGGAGGCCATGGCTTCCGGCGTCCTTTCACATTTCGATGTGGATGTTGCACTGTCTACGACCGGCATTGCCGGCCCTTCGGGCGGAACACCGGAGAAGCCGGTGGGCCTCGTCTACATCGGGCTTGCCGTTCGGAATCTGCCTCCTGTCGCTCGCGCATTCCATTTCGAAGGAAATCGTGATGAGGTGCGGATGGCGGCTAGTCAGGCGGCCCTTGAAATGCTACAACGTCATCTTGTGATTAGCAAAAACAGCGATTAACGCAACCGTGGAGTTCGACTATGGCAAAGAAGCCCGAAAGACCAGCAATTCCAGAGACGTCAAACATTGACGACGTACTGGCACAGATCCGCAAAGAGTTTGGCGATGGTGCCATCATGCGCATGGGGGATGCCTCCTCCGAGATCGCCATGGAGCACATTTCAACTGGCGCTTTCAATTTGGACATGGCGTTGGGAATCGGTGGCTTGCCGCGTGGCCGCGTGGTTGAGATTTACGGTCCCGAATCTTCAGGGAAGACGACGCTTACCCTGCATGTCATTGCAAATGCCCAGAAAAACGGAGGCATCGCCGCCTTCATTGATGCCGAGCACGCGTTGGATCCCGGGTATGCCAAGAAGATCGGCGTGAACTTGGATGATCTCCTGGTCTCACAGCCAGCATCAGGAGAAGAGGCACTTCAGATCGCAGAGACGCTCGTTCGGAGCAATGCCGTTGATGTCGTCGTGGTTGACTCTGTTGCCGCACTGACTCCCCGAGCAGAGCTCAATGGAGACATGGGGGACTCCCACGTTGGCCTTCAGGCGCGCCTGATGTCACAGGCCATGCGCAAACTCTCCGGGGCGCTCTCAACCACGAAAACCCTCTGCCTCTTCACGAACCAGATTCGCGAGAAGATTGGCGTTATGTTTGGAAGCCCGGAGACGACACCCGGTGGTCGCGCGCTGAAATTCTACTCCTCTGTGCGTTTGGACATTCGTCGCATTGGTGCGCTAAAGGATTCCACCGGTCGTGTGCGGGGTAACCGCACACGGGTCAAGGTCGTGAAGAACAAGGTGGCCCCGCCTTTCACCGAAGCCGAATTCGACATTCTCTATGCCCAGGGCATTTCATGGGAGGGCTCTGTTCTTGAAGCGGCTCTGGTGCATGGGCTGATTCAGAAGCGCGGATCCTGGCTGTCATGCGATGGCGAACAGATTGGCCAAGGCGCGGATGCTGCGCGCATACACCTTCAAGAGAACCCCGAGTTGGTCGAGAAACTGATTGTGGGGATCAAAGAAAAACTTGCCGAGGCCAAGTAGGCAGGCTTGCGCCGAAAGGTTAAGAAAGCCCCGGCGACGTTCCTCTGCCGGATTATATAGGGCTGAGACTTCTGAAATATGGAGTGCGGGGACGAAGTCACCGCTTTGGATTCGAGCGGAGCGTTAACCCATAGGTGTGTTTTCCCCTCCATTGGGATATCCGTTCACGCGCTCCGCGCTCGCGGAAAGTGGTGACTGCGTCCCCGCACTCCAAAGTGCTTATCGTAAGAGCAGCGAAAAAGGCAAAAGAACGTTTCTGATCAGACGGAAAAAGGTAGGCAGTACGCCACATATTGACAGTATGCGTTCTGGGACAGGGAGATACAGAGATGAGAGCAGATGAACTGAGGGAGATGTACCTCGACTTCTTCAAGAGCAAGGGACACTCCGTGATTTCGGGTAGCTCCCTGATTCCGCAAAATGATCCAACCGTTCTTTTCACCACGGCGGGCATGCATCCGCTGGTGCCCTATCTACTGGGAGAGAAACACCCCTCTGGTATCCGTCTATGCAACTGCCAGAAGTGCGTTCGCACAGGGGATATCGACAGCGTGGGGGATACCTCTCACCTGACCTTCTTTGAAATGCTGGGAAACTGGTCGCTGGGGGACTACTTCAAAGAGGACGCCATAGCCTGGTCACATGAGTTCCTGACCTCGAAGTCCTATCTAGGCTTTGACCCAAAGCAGCTGCATGTCACCGTCTTTGAGGGCAATGAAAATGTGCCCATGGACGAGGAGTCTGTCGCGATCTGGCAGAAGCTTGGAATTCCCCGTGAGCACATTTTTGCTCTGCCCATCGAAGACAACTGGTGGGGACCCGCCGGAAAAACTGGCCCGTGCGGTCCCGACACGGAGATGTTCATTGATACCGGCAAGGTGGCTTGCGGCGCGAACTGCCGCCCGGGTTGCTCCTGTGGCAAGTACTTTGAGATTTGGAACGATGTCTTCATGCAGTACAGCAAGCAGGAGGATGGATCATACCTACCGCTGCAACAGAACAACGTGGACACCGGCATGGGTGTCGAGCGCACCATCGCAATGTTGCAGGGCAAGCGCAATGTCTACGAGACGGAGCTGTTTGCACCCGTCATTGAGATGGTCTCAGAGAAGTCCGGCAAGCGCATGGACGAGAGCGAGAAGACGGGGATGGCCTTCCGCGTCGTTTCAGATCACCTGAGAAGTTCGGTCTTCATTCTGGGTGACGAACAGGGCATTGCGCCGAGCAATGTGGGGCAGGGCTATGTGCTTCGCCGCCTGATCCGGCGTGCCGTGCGTTACGCCAAGCAATTGGGCCTCGAACCCGGTTTCTCCGGCCCCCTTGCCGGAACCATCATCGACAACTACAAGCATGTCTATCCCGAGCTGGACAGCAACCGGGAGCACATCACACGCGAGCTGGTTCAGGAAGAGGAGAAATTTGAGAAGACGCTGACCCGCGGAATGAGTGAGCTGGAGAAGGTGCTCTCGAAGTTGGTTGAGCACAAACAGACTCAGTTCCCCGGTCGCGTGGCCTTTAAGCTCTATGATACGTGTGGCTTCCCATTGGAGTTTACTGAGGAGATCTGTGAAGAACACGGTCTCAAGGTTGACCACCAGGGCTTCGACAAGGCGTTTGCCAAACATAAAGAGGTATCGAAGCAGAGCGCGGAAAAGGCTTTCAAGGGCGGTTTGGCCGACAATTCCGAAGCCACCACACAGCTCCATACGGCAACGCATCTGCTACACAAAGCGCTTCAGATGGTGCTTGGGGAGCACGTGAAGCAGAAGGGCTCGAATATCACGGAGAAGCGCCTGCGCTTCGATTTCTCACACCCCGAAAAGATGACGATGGAGGAACGCCAGAAAGTCGAAGACGTCGTCAACGATGTGATCTCGAAAGATTTCCCCATCACGGTTGACACCATGACCATTGAGGAGGCCCGTGAGGCTGGCGCTATGGCCCTGTTCTCTGGCAAGTATGGTGAGCAGGTCAAGGTCTTCACGATTGGCGACTTCTCGAAGGAAGTCTGCGGCGGGCCGCATGTCGAGCGCACTGGCGAGCTTGGTCGTTTTCGGATTGCGAAAGAGGGCTCTTCCAGCGCCGGGGTGCGACGCATTCGTGCCGTGTTGGAAGCGTAGCGCGTAAAGCATAGGGCCGGGAGGTCGCGATGGCAAAGCAGGGCATGGCAATCATCTGTTCAGCATGCGGTGCGGATACCTTTGTACGGCGTGAACCTATCTACGAAGGGTTCAGGAAGACGGGCGAGAGCATTTCCTGTGTGAGCTGTGGCCACACGTTTGCGGACGAAGCCGATGTTCCCTTCAAGGATAACGCCGGCCCCAAGATCTTCACAGATGCCGATCGCTCAAAAGCGGTCGATATTTTCGAAAGCGACGAAAAAGGGCGCAATTGTCGCCACTGTCGCCACTACACGGTGAATCCTTTCGTTCAGCGCTGCGGTTTGCACCAAACGGAAGTGCAGGCAACAGATCTCTGTGGCGATTTCGACCCGAAAGGGGAGGATGACGGCGACGACGATCCCCTCGCCAAACTTCTGAAGAAAGGGGAATGAGGTGCAGAAAATTGACTTCAAGAAAGAATTGAAACACCTCTACCGTCCCGCAACCCGGAAGATTGCTGCGGTTGATGTCCCCTCCATGAACTTTCTGATGATCGACGGGGAAGGGGGGCCGAACGCTCCCGCCTTCGGCGAGGCGATAGAGGCACTCTATCCGCTCTCCTACGCGCTGAAGTTCATGGTTAAGCGCGGGGAAATGGAAATCGACTACGGCGTGATGCCGCTTGAGGGGCTTTGGTGGGCCGATGATATGACCGTATTCACGTCTGGTGACAAGTCCCAATGGAAATGGACGCTCATGATTATGCAGCCGGAGTTCATTTCTCGGGCGATGGTCGACGAGGCCACAGATACGGTCATGCGGAAGAAGC
>JABGOW010000064.1 GCA_018645275.1 Verrucomicrobiota bacterium | reverse complement strand
AGGCACTTCAGGCACAAGCCCGAGGTTGACATCACTGGAGGCAAGGGTGGCGTAGGCGGCAATGAAACCCGACTCCCGCCCCATCAGCTTCACAAGCCCCACCCCATTACGAACCGCCTTGGCCTCGTTGTGGATACCCACAATCGGATCCTGACTCATAGCCACTGCCGTCTCAAACCCAAAGGTGCGCTCGGTGAACGAGACATCATTGTCGATCGTTTTTGGAATTCCGATGACCGCAATATCCAAACCACGGCGCTCCACCTCGCGCGAGATATCGAGCGCACCACGCTGCGTCCCATCTCCCCCTATGGTGAAGAGCACGTTGATTCCGTTTTCTTCAAGGAACGTCACCTGGGTAGGCACATCCTGCCCGCCACGCGAGGAGCCCAGAATCGTGCCGCCATCTTTGTGGATGTCCTCAACCAAATCAGGAGTCAGGGAAATCGGAACATGCTCATAAGCAGGAATGAGGCCTTCGTAGCCATAGCGTAGCCCCAGAATGTCACGCACCCCATATCCGTACCACAACACCATGGTCAGCCCACGGATGACGTCATTGAGCCCCGGACAGAGGCCACCACAGGTGACAATCGCCGCACGCGTATTCGCCGGATCGAAGAACAGAGACTCGCGAGCGCCAGCCAATTCAAGCACGTCCGGCTCGGCTACGCGTGCAGTCCCCGCATGAACAACAGGATCAACCAGCAGGCCATCTCCAGCACCTACAAACGCCGGCATTCTGAACGGCGACGGATAACCACCTTCTCCCAGACTTCTGACACAGAACTCATCTCCCATAACACCTCTCCTGAACGATAGCATCAACGGCAGGCATCGGCCGCAAGTCCGGCAAATAATGGGCGCCCCATCCCTTGCTGTCAATATTTCGCCAACCGAACTAACTTCATCCTTGCTTCAAAAACCTCCTGACTGATATGACTCGCAGGGAACGAATGGAGTCCGGCATGTTTGGTCACCGAAAACTCAGAGCCTTATCGACGGCCGCCCCCCCATCACTCGAGATCCATCTCGTTCGGCACGCCCAGGCTCACAACGACAATGGCATAGACACCCACGGTCCAGAGCTCACCCCCCATGGGCGCCGACAGGCGCGCCGCCTCGCCAAGCGCCTCACGGGGGCGCAGTACACAGGAATTTACTCGAGCGACCTGACGCGCGCACGGCAAACAGCCGATGCAATTGCCCTTCACCATGCCGACAACCTCTTGACGGTCACGCGGGATCTACGCGAAGTCTCAGGTCAGCATACCGCCCTGCATATGTCGCGGCTTACGATAAACAGCGACCGCTCGTTGATTGAGGAACAGCAAGCCATGCACCGGGTCATCAACCATCTACGCGAGACACACGAACAAGGCGAGCGGGTCTTGATCGTATCCCATGGCAACATCACGCGCAGCTTGATTCCCCTTCTCGGCGGCCTCGCCCCGGCAAAGGCCCCACTGCTTGAAATCTACAATGCTTCGCTTAGCATCGTCGATGCCTGGCCCTCGGGACGCGCCGTGGTGCGGCTTGCCAACTGCGTGGCGCATCTCCCCGAAAGGCTGATCACATAGTCATGAAAAGCGACGACAGGAAGACCCCCCTATTTGAAACGCACGTTGCCCTCGGCGCACGCATGGCCCCTTTCGGCGGTTTCGCGATGCCCATTCAGTACACGGGCATATTCAAGGAACACGAAGCGACACGCACAGGATCCACCCTCTTTGACACCTGCCATATGGGGGAGTTCCGCCTGTCCGGATCAAGTGCAGTTGCCGATCTGGAAGCGCTGCTGACATGTCCCATTGGGAGCATGCAGCATGGGCAATGCCGCTACGGTCTGCTCTGCAACGAGAGCGGTGGCGTCATCGACGATCTGCTCATCTATCGAATTGGAGACCACGAGTTCATGCTCGTGGTCAACGCGGGCACGCAGGAGAACGATTTCGAGTGGATCAACACCCACTGCTCCGAGAGCACGACCCTGGAGAATCGCTCGGACACGACCGCCAAGATTGACATCCAAGGACCAGGATCACCGGACATTATGAATGCTCTGATCCCGGAAGGCATCAAGGACCTACGCTTCTATCGTTTCAAAGATGCCACCTATCAAGGCGAATCGGTTCTGGTCAGTCGCACCGGATACACCGGAGAGATTGGCTTCGAACTCTATGCACCGCTGCACCTCGCTGCACCTTTCTGGCAGTCCGCCATGCAGCAGGGGGCCGTTTGTGCCGGTCTTGGTGCCCGCGATACGCTCCGTCTTGAAATGGGAATGCCCTTGTATGGACATGAACTCGACGACAAGCGTAATGCGGCAGAGGCTGGGTTTTCCCGCGCCATTTCCGCCGACAAACCCTTCATGGGCGACAGCGTCATCCGGGACCCCGCCCGGCACCGCGAAGCCCTGGTCGGGCTGCAACTTGGAGGACGCCAGTCAGCACGCCACGGTGACACCATTCTCGCCAGCGACGGCTCCCCTATCGGAACCGTAACAAGTGGCAGTTTTGCGCCGTCCCTGGGAACCGCAATCGCGCTCGGATATGTCACGAACGAATACGCGCACATCGGCACAGAGACCCTCCTGCAAACCAGCCGAAAAGCGCTAACGGCGACCATTGTGAAACGGCCTTTCTACACCGCCGCAACTGCCCGGGAGGCCATTGAGAACTTTTGTAGTTGACGGCAACGCCATGGTTTGATGAAAGAGAGCCGTATCACAGAACCTGGCACACTTGACAGGCGCCCTGCGAGGAACGCCACAACAACCAATAGACGGGATCGGACGGCAAAGGGGAACAACCATGACACCAAGTGACAGACGTTACGCTGAAACGCACGAATGGGTGAAGATCGAAGATGGCATAGCGGTTGTGGGCATCTCGGACTATGCACAGGAAGCGCTTGGCGACATCACGTTCATTGAACTGCCGGAGACCAACCACACCGTTGCTCAAGAAGAAGAGTGCGGCGTCGTCGAATCCGTCAAAGCGGCCAGTGATATTCTTGCTCCACTCGACGGCAATATCGTCGAAGTCAATGAGACGCTCGACGACACCCCCGAGCTCGTTAATGAGGATGCATACGGTGACGGCTGGATCTTCAAGATGGCCGACTTCAGCCGGGAGCAATTCGAAGAGCTGATGGATGCCGCTGAATACGAGTCCACTCACGACGACGACGCATAATACGCCACACAACGACACCAAGATCGGGGCACCGCATATGAGCTACGTTGCCAATACACCAGCGCAGCGTGACGAAATGCTTGCTGCATGTGGAGTGGACTCTCTCGACGCACTGTTCACCTGCATTCCTGAGGAACTGCGCCCTAAGTCCTTCAATCTGCCTTCAGGGCGCTCCGAATTTGAGGTGCAGCGCTATTTTGAAGACGTTGCCGCCCGAAACTACGCCAATCTGACGACCTTCATCGGTGGTGGCATCTATGACCACTTCATTCCGGCGGCGGTGAGTGCCATTACGGGCCGCAGCGAGTTCTATACGGCCTACACCCCCTATCAACCTGAGCTCTCACAGGGAACGCTGCAAGCCATCTACGAGTATCAGTCCGACATCTGTCGACTCACCGACATGGAGGTCTCCAACGCCTCGTTGTACGACGGCGGCACGGCCCTCTGCGAAGCCTGCCAGATGGCGCTGGCAGCCACACGCCGCTCTCGCATCGTCATGGACAGCGGAATCAACCCAGTCTACCGCACCATGGTCTACACCTACACCGCCAACCTCTCGATCGACTTCAAAGAGGTTGCGGTGACGCATGGCCAGAGCGACCGCGCGCGCATTATCGAGACTCTGGACGAAAACACGGCCGCTGTCATTCTCCAGAACCCAAATTTCTTCGGCGTCATTGATGATCACTCGGATATCGTGGACTACTGTCACGCGCACGGCATTTTGGTGATCCAGTCTGTCTATCCCATCGCCATGTCCGTTCTCAAAACACCCGGCGAGATTGGCGTCGACATCGTCACCGGCGAGGGCCAGTCCCTCGGAATTCCACTCGGCTTCGGCGGCCCTTATCTCGGGTTCATGGCAACCACAAAGAAGCTGGTTCGCAAAATGCCGGGACGTCTTGTCGGGCGAACGGTTGATCGAAACGGAAAAGAGTCATTCGTCCTTACCATGCAGGCCAGGGAGCAGCACATCCGGCGTGACAAAGCGACCTCGAACATCTGCACCAACGAAGCCCTGTGCGCCCTCCGGGCACACGTCTATATGAGTTTGCTTGGACCTGAAGGGCTGAAGGAGGTGGCACAGCTCTGCCTGGCCAAGACGCAATACGCCAAACAGCGCTTCGCTCAGATTCCCGGCGTGGAAGTCATGGAGTCCAGCCCTACGTTCAACGAGTTCACGGTCCGCCTCCCCATTGACGCGATGGATCTTGTGAACAAGCTCATCGAGCGCAAGATTGCTGCAGGGCTGCCGCTGGGCCGCTTCTACCCCGGAATGGACACCTACCTCTTGGTTGCCGTCACCGAGAAGCGGACGAAGCATGAAATCGGCATCCTCGCCGAAGCCGTTGAGGATGTCTTACAGCAGGAGGTCTGCTAATGGCTGTCATCTTTGACAAGTCCGTTCCCGGTCGCAAGGGCGTCGCACTTCCCACATGTGATGTTCCCTGCGAGCCACACATCCCAGATGCCTATCAGCGCAAGACCAAACTCCCCTTAGCAGAACTCTCTGAGCTTGATGTCGTGCGCCATTTCACAGGGCTCTCCCGTCTAAACTTCGGCGTCGACACTGGATTCTATCCACTCGGGTCGTGCACCATGAAGTACAACCCGAAGATCACCGAGGTCATCGCCGGGCTCGACGGGTTCGCCAACCTGCACCCCTTCCTGCCACAGCTCCGGCACGGCGGTATGCTTGTGCAAGGCGCTCTGCAGGTGATGCATGAGTTTGAACGTGTGCTTTGCGAAGTCTCAGGCATGTCTGCATTCACGCTGCATCCCATGGCGGGGGCCCATGGTGAACTCGCCGGCATGATGCTGATCGCGGCGTACCACCGCGACAAGGGCAACGACAAGAACGAGGTGTTGATCCCCGACGAGGCCCACGGAACCAACCCATCCAGCGCGGCCATCGCTGGCTACAAAACCCGTTCCGTACCGACAAATTCAGAAACCGGAATGCTGGATGTGGAGGCGCTTGCAGGCATGATCACGGACGAGACCGCGGCCATCATGCTAACGAACCCCAATACACTTGGCATCTTCAATAGCGACGTCGCCAAAGTTGCCGAAATCGCGCATCAACACGATGCCCTCGTCTACTACGATGGTGCCAATCTGAATGCTGTGCTCGGAAAATTCCGCCCGGGAGATGCCGGCATTGACGTCATGCACATCAACCTGCACAAGACGTTTGCCACGCCACACGGCGGAGGAGGCCCTGGCTCCGGCCCCGTCGGCGTCCAGAAGCACCTTGAACCCTATCTTCCAATCTCTCGCGTGGAGAAGCGCAAGGACAGCACGTACTCACTTGAGTACAACTATCCAAAGACAATTGGCTACATCGCCCCATTCTACGGAAACTTCCTCATCCTCCTGCGCGCCTATGCCTATACCATGCTACTCGGGGGCAAGGGGCTTACAGAGGTAAGTGAGAATGCCGTCTTGAACGCCAACTACGTCATGCACCGGCTCAAGGATGTCTATGACCTCCCCTACGACCAGCCCTGCATGCATGAGTTCGTCCTTTCGGCTAGACGGCAAACCGCGAACGGCGTTCACGCTCTCGATGTTGCCAAAGCACTCATCGATCGCGGCTTCCATCCGCCTACGGTCTACTTCCCGTTGATCGTCAAGGAAGCCATGATGATTGAGCCAACGGAGTGTGAGAGCCGGGAGACACTTGACGCATTCGCCGACGCCATGCGGGAAATTGCGGCCCTTGCAGAAACAGCCCCTGAGTCGCTTCAAGCCGCCCCGGTGTCTACCTCCGTCTCTCGGCCCGATGAACTCAAGGCTGCCAAGGCTATGGACTTTGCTGCTGCACAGGATTGATGATCACCCGCCGCGCTTCAGGAGCAACCTAGCCCGAGTTTCGCACTTTCAGTCGTAAGTCGTTGATAATCAACGCCCCCGTT
>JABGOW010000201.1 GCA_018645275.1 Verrucomicrobiota bacterium | reverse complement strand
AATGCTCCAAGTAACCTGTGGGCGGAAAGAGAGGGGTGGTGTCAGCGCCGTGAGTTTGCATTTGACTGCGGCAAGGCGGTGGGTGTCCCGCAATCTCGTAGGAAGACAATCGGGTTGACATAAAGGGCGTGCGTTTGCGACAATTATACATAGATCGTGGCTTGTTAAGCATCAGGCAAAATGTGTTGCTGTTGGGAGGATCGGGCGGTCTTCTGTTGTGGAGCTGAGTTTGTGAGTTGCTGTTGCGGTGTGGTGAACAAAAGGAGCGGAAGCATGAGGTCGAAGTGTGTGAGGCGGGCGGTGTTGGGGATAGTAGTGTTAGCGGGGATGCTGTTGGTGGGACAGACGAACGGAGGCGAGCTGAATTCGCCGAGTGCGCCGGCACCGACGATGCACACGCTGGAAGAGATTTACCAGAAGGTCACGAACATTGCGGCGGCTGTGACCGCCCCCGCTGCCGCTCCCGCCCCGGTGGCAAAGACGGGGCAGACGACGTCGTATGCGACGGGGGATGATGGGGATCTGGAGCCGGGTGTTGCCTCGCCCAGTCCGCGCTTCACAGATAACAGTGACGGGACGGTGACGGATAACCTGACGGGGTTGATCTGGCTGAAAGATGCGGATGCGGGGGATGGGACAGAAACATGGGCCGATGCGTTGACCCTCTGTAATGGTTTGGCGAACGGGCAGCAGGGCCTTACGGACGGCTCTTCAGCAGGTGACTGGCGGCTGCCGACACGGTTTGAACTGGAGAGCCTGCTTGACCTTTCGAAGGTCAGCCCCGCGCTGCCTTCAGGCCACCCGTTCACCGCCGTGCAGTCGTCGTTCTACTGGTCGAGTACTACGTACGCGGGCAGTACGGCGATCGCGTGGATCGTGAGCCTGAGCGATGGCGACGTGGGCTTCGGCGGTAAGGGTAACGCGTACTACGTCTGGCCCGTCCGTGGCGGGGAATAGGAGTATTTGGGTCTTTGAGTCTTTGAACCCTTTGATTCTTAATGGGGGTTGTAGGGGGCTATTGCCCCCTGCTCGCGCAGGGAGTTCTTTTTGAGGAGTGAATAGGGAGTTTTTTTGGATGGTGGAGTATTGATGCCGGGAAATGCGATGTTGATATGAAAGGGGGCGTGATGAGGTTGAAGCGAGTGAAGCGGGCGGTGTTGGGGCTGGCAGTGCTGGTGGGGTTGTCGGTGGGGCAGACGTACGGTGGCAGCTTGGTCCCCACGGAGGCTCCTGGGGCGACGATGCACACGGTGGAGGAGATCTACCAACAGGTTGCGACGATCGAGGGCAACCTGGCGAACCAGGCGCTGTCGCCTGCCACGGCGGTTGTCGCAGCCGGGAGGTATGCGGTCACGAACCTGACGCAGGTGGATACGGACCTGGTGACGGGCAACATTCGCTCCGGAGTGAACATCTTTGGAGTGACGGGCAAGACGGAGGTGGTGGACACGACCACGGGCGATGCGGTGGCGGCGGACATACTGACGGGCAAGAAAGCGTGGGTGGATGGGAGCGAGGTGACCGGGACGGCAAGCATTTCGGCCGCTCCTGCCCCCGTGGCAAGGACGGGTCAGACGGCTACGGTGCCCGAGAACCCGGCCGTGGCGGGTTCAGACGGTGCGCTGCAGAAGGGGGTGCCATGGCCGAACCCACGGTTTACCGATAACAGCGACGGCACAGTGACGGATAATCTGACGGGGTTGATCTGGCTGAAGAACGCCAATGCGTTTGGGCAGAAGACCTGGGCTACGGCGCTGACCTATTGCAGCACGCTGAACAGTGGGGAGCATGGACTGACGGATGGATCAATTGAGGGGGATTGGCGGCTGCCGCACGTTGAGGAGCTGCATAGCCTTAAGGATTGGAGGTACTACAATCCTGCGGTCCCAAATACCGCGGGAATCGGGCAGTGGACAGCCGGAGACCCCTTCACCGGCGTGCAGTCGTCGTACTACTGGTCGAGTACTACGTACGCGGACTATACGGCGTACGCGTGGGTCGTGGGCCTGTACGATGGCCTCGTGAGCGCCGGCCCTAAGGGTAACGCGTACTACGTCTGGCCCGTCCGTGGCGGAGAATAGGAGCATTTGATTCTTTGATTCTTTGAACCCTTTGATTCTTATGGGGGTTGTAGGGGGCGAAGCCCCCTGCCGGTGACGAAATTTTCAGGAGTAAGAAATGGTGTTTTCCGAGAAACTAGAGCAACGGTACAGGGAGTTGAAGGGGGAACACCCCGACTGCGTTCTGGTCATGCAGGTGGGCGTGTTCATGCAGGTAATGAATGACGATGCCCGTGCCGTCTCGGAGATTACCGGGTTGAAATTGAAGATGGCGGGGGACATTGACTCGCCCGTCGTGGTAGGTGGTTTCCCGAAATCGGGGCTGGACGCCTATGTAGGAAAACTGGTTAGGGCGGGGCGCTCGGTGGCCATTGCAGTGCAGGATGACAGCAAGGAACGAAGCATCGGTGAGGTGATAAGGCTAGATGGCACGATATGAACATCTTCCCATCTTCCGCGATGCGTACGATCTGACGGTACACGTTGAGAAGCTGGTCCGGGGTTTCGGTCGCTACCACAAGTATACGTTGGGCACGGACCTACGGAACAAGACGCGGGCGGTTCTCGATACGATCGTCGAGGCGAATAACAGCAATGGCGAGCGGGGCGAACGGTTGGAGGAACTGCGGAAGCGGTTGGAGAGTCTGAAGGTGCTGAACCGGCTGTGTCATGATTCTGAGGCATTTTCGGGCGGGACGCGAAGCTACCTGCATGTGGCGGAGCGGATCACAGGCTTGGCGAAACAGAATGAGGGGTGGATAAAGGCCACGCGGAAACAGAGAGCGCAAAGCGAGGAAGATAAGGATTTTGGGGCGGTGGGACATGGCCGGAATCGGGAAGGCTGAGTGGCCATTCCGAGTGTGCTTGTTTCACTATTCTGCGTCCGTTCCGCCTTAGCGGCGAATCGAGTCTTCGGAGGCGAGGCTCCGGCGAGCCGCGGGCATGAGCATTCAGGCGGCGGTATCCCCCGTTGGGGCCTCGGTCGCCGGTGGTTCCGAAGGCGTCAAGGGACGACGCTCCGGGAGAAGTGGGCGGACTTGTTGTGCCAGCGGTTCGGCGTGCAGTCGTCGAACTACTGGTCGAGTACTACGAACGCGGACAATACGACGAACGCGTGGAACGTGAACCTGAACAATGGCAACGTGAACAACGACAATAAGGGTAACACGAACTACGTCTGGCCCGTCCGTGGCGGAGAATGGTGGTTTTACCGCCCCTTTTTTGATTCGGCGATGAGGATATATGGAGATGTTTGAAGGTCATCCACTATTCAGCATGGAGAACGCCTACCGGGCCTATCGGCAGTGCCGCAGGCACAAGCGCGGGACGATGAATGCCATGCGGTTTGAGCGGAACCTGGAAGAGAATATCGTGGCGCTGCACGAAGAGTTGAGTTCGGGTACGTACCAGCCGGGGCGTTCGATTGCGTTTCTGGTCGAGAAACCGAAGCGCCGGGAGATCTTCGCTGCCGATTTTCGGGACCGCGTGGTCCACCACGTCCTGGTGGGGCATTTGGAGCCCAAATGGGAGCGGCGGTTCATCCACGACTCGTATGCGTGCCGGAAGGGAAAGGGGACGCACGCGGGGGTGGAACGGCTACGGTCTTTTGCACGGCAAGTCACGGCCAACAGCACGCGGGGGGGCTGGTACCTGCAACTCGATGTGCGTGGATTCTTTACCACTCTCGACAAACATGTGCTCTGGGAACAGATAGCACGCAAGGAGCGGGACCCGGCCGTACTGTGGTTGGCGCGTACGCTGATCTTTCATGACCCCGTGAGCGACTGCCGCCTGCGGGATGCGCGCCGGGCGGATTTCGAGCGACTCCCGGATCACAAGACGCTCTTCAAGGCACGGTCCGGATGCGGTTTGCCGATCGGGAACCTGACGAGTCAGTTCTTTGCAAACGTGTACCTGGACGCACTGGACCAGTTTGTGAAGCATACGCTCAAGGCCCGGTACTACGTGCGGTATTGCGATGACCTGGTATTGTTGTCTGAAGACCGGCAGGAGCTGGAGCGATGGGAGCGTGACATCGAGGCATTCGTGGAGGGGCACTTACTGCTGCGGTTGAATCAGCGGCGGAAGCTGCGGCCCGTAGCTGACGGGATTGACTTCCTCGGCTACATCGTGCGTCCTGACTACATGCTTGTGCGGCGACGTGTTGTGGCCGCGCTTCGGGAACGGTTGGAGGCGGCTGAGGTACGCTTGTGCGCTATGGGGATGGCTCGGCACGCTGATGGGCGGTGCGTGTTTGCCTGGCACTGGCCGCTGATTGAGAAGGTCCAGCAATGGCTGAATTCGTATCTGGGGCATTTCGGGCGGGCTGCATCGCGGCGTCTGGTCTTGGCTGTGCGCAGGAGATTCGGATGGCTGAACGAGTACTTCCGGTGGGAGGGCGGGATCGCCGTGCTCCGATGCCCGATACCGCGGAAAGTGATTCGGTTTCAGGATCAGCGCATGTGGTTTACGACGCATTTGCGAGGTCATGCGATTATCATTCAGTTGGGGACGTATTGGGAACTGCTCGGAGAACCTGTGCGAGACCTCGCGCTGACGTGGGAGAACATGTCGCTATTAAGCTTGCGCTTTCCGCAGCGGGATATTGGATTGGCCAAGCGCCTTTTGTGGGATACAGGAGTACCGGTGGCGTGGGTCGAAGAGACGGGGCGACGAGTCAGTGGGATTGCGGAACGGGCTATCGCATGGCGATGGGGGGCGATTTCTTGGTGAGAGATTGTGTTTGCAGCAGAACGGGTTAGTGATTTACTAGAAGCGGAGGACGAAATGAGAAGACGTGATGGAGCTATCGGAAAAGCAGGATTGTATCTTTGTGTGCTGGCCATCTTCGTGGCGGTCAGCGGGTCAGCAGTACTGGCCGCCAGGAATATCGACGCCGCCAACAAGTACGCCTGGGCGGAAAATGCCGGGTGGCAGAACTGGAGTCCGACCGACGGCGGCGTTACGGTCGCGGCTAACGGGGCCAACGGCTATCTCACGGGCTATGCGTGGGCGGAGAACGTCGGGTGGGTGAATCTCGGAGACGGCACTGGCCCGTATGCGAACGACAGCGCGACCGACTGGGGCGTGAACATGGACGCCAGCGGCAATCTCTCAGGCTATGCATGGGGCGAGAACGTCGGCTGGATCAGTTTCAGCAACGCCTACAGCCAAGTGACCGTGAACACGACCACCGGCTCGTTTGACAACTACGCCTGGGGCGAGAACATAGGCTGGATTCACTTCAAGAACGCAACACCCGCCTACAACGTTCGCACCACAGCTTTCGCCGCACCCGGTGTTGGTGGGACGGTGTTCAAGTTCCGATAGGCAGCCTTCGGCGTCGCCCCACGTGTTACTTGGAGCATTAACCGGCCAATCGGCGACCGTTTCCCTTATCGCGTGTGCGCGTGCGCGTTTCATCTATATATCAAGCTTCCAGCGACTTGGCGATCTCTACAACATCCATTCTGTTTTCGCACGCTCCTGGGTTCAACGGCACGACTGTCGATGTGGCCATGAACGTCGCCGTGGAGGCCCCTCAGGCGCCCATGGTGGCATTTGAACCTTGGAGCCCGGCATAGGTACTGCCTCGCCCTGATCCCGTCGCCAATCCGTCGTCCCTGAAGTCGGGCAAAAACGTGATTGGCGGAACGAGATAGATAGGGATATTTCATCCCTGTTTGAACGAAACTGAAACGAGACACTAACGAGATATATAGAACGAAACTAAAACGATCCGGCCTTATTGGCCGGTTAAGGAGCACTGCTGACTGTGGGGTGTCCCACGATCCCGTGTGCTCCAAGTGACTGATTGAATTGTCAAGAATGTGGAACGCATGTCGATCCGCGCCCCCCCCCGGTAGCGCCCTGATGCTCGGACGGCACTAAGGACCCTCGAACCAGATAGGAGAAGCGGAATCTCTGAATTTAAAGTAGCCCAGACCCTCAATGCGATACCAGGGATGCGCAGATTTTATAACCTGCATAGCCTCCGCAGCATCTGAAAACACTTGATGCTCTGCAGATGAGATCACTTTGGAGGCCCTGTATTGATCCAAACTAAG
>JABGOW010000556.1 GCA_018645275.1 Verrucomicrobiota bacterium | reverse complement strand
CAACCACAACCTGCCAGCCGCTGAAGTCAGCCTGCGCCAACGGGCTAAAGGCGAGCATATCCTCTTCGGACTTAGAACGATGCGAGGCATCCTGCTGCTGCCAGTGATCGCGGTTTTCGGTGCCCCAGCGTCCTTTACCCAAGTCCTCCTGCTCCTCCGGACGCGGAACAGGATCATCGGAGTCCGGTATCGGAAGCTGGAGCTGAGGGTAAAGCTCCTGCATCCGCAGGCGGCACTGACGCGGGTGATCGTAATAATCAATTCCCGTCAAACAGCTCTCACCATCCGGACATGACCAGTGTTCCCAGTGCGGAATCGGGCGGGGTGACTGGCCCATGAGGGCGAGATAGCGGTTCTGTTCGTAAATTGTCATTTCAGACTCTCCCTTGCTTGTACGAATGTAATTATCATCCGATATAGCCGCGATTCAGACAATATCCTGTTGCAACCAGTAGATGGATATATATAACCTATCCCAATGGCTTCAATGGAGGATTATAGCGCTCCGGCATTCAGGCTGCGTGAGCTAACGTGGCGCCTGATCAGCGGCGAAGGGAAGGAATACGGTCCCCCGTGGGCGAATTACGGCCGCGACGTATTTCGTGATGATTTCTCGCGCCTCTACCTGCTTGAATCTGGAAAGATCGAGATCAGAACCGAGGATCGGGTCTACGTCCTTGGGCCGGGAGCGTTGTGGTTGATTCCCGGCGGCGTTCCTGCACGCTATTGCTGTCTCAGTCCCATGAAGCTGAACTGGGTCCACTTCAATGCCTTCCTCGTAGCGGAAGCGGATGTGCTCGCGGGCGGCGAGCCACGTGCCATGCCGGCCGACCGGGTGACCACGTCACGTTTCGAGGCGATGCTGAGCAGCATGCAGGGCCGCGGCCCCAGCGACCTGGCCATGGCGCTCGCCTGCCTCGGCGCACTCGTCGCCCCGTTTTTCCCTGCCGAATGGGAATCGCTCGTACCCGAGATGACTGCACTGGCACGGCTACGCCCCGCCCTCGATGCCATCGCCTCCGGCTATGCCGGCGACTGCTCTGTACCGGCCCTGGCGCACCGCGTCCATCTCCATCCAGTCTACTTCAGCCGTCTATTCACCCGCACACTTGGCGTGCCTCCCGGTGAGTATGTCACGCTAACGCGCATGCGCGGCGCAGCCGTCCAGCTCGCAACAACCGCACTCCCGGTTAAAGTCATCGGTGCCGATTGCGGCTACCCGGACCCCTACCACTTTTCACGCGCCTTCAAACGCCACACCGGCGTATCCCCCACCGCCTATCGTCAGGCACAGGGGTGACTGCTCCCACACGGTAGGTGAGGTCCGGGGGCGGGACCGGGTCTGCCCTGCTGTTGTCAGTGTTATCGGTCATCCTTGCGGGAACGCCTGTCGGGTGGTGCGAATAGGGGCTAAGACCAGGTAGCTTTCCATGCGTCGAACTCCGATGGCTTCAGCCTTCTCAAGAAGCACGTCGAAGCACGCTTCGATCATCTGAGGAACGCCCAGGGGATGAAACAGAGTGCCTGTCACGCCAACGGGTTTCGATCGCAGTCTCCCGCATCCTCCTTGACCAGCGAGTAAATGGTCGGACAGCAGAGCATGAAGGTTGCAGATGGTATAGCGGTTGAAACCAATATCGACGGAATCATCCAAGAGCAACTCTATGGCCGCTCTGTAGTTCAGAATCATCTGAGTTTCTCTTGCATCCTTGTCTTCTGCTGCGGCCCCCAACTCCAGCAGCCGCTCAGTCTCCAGCGTTCTTCTTCTGGTATCCCGTGTTCGCCAGGAAGGCGGGTCCGCCTGCACGTCGTCATCGAGAGCGTGAGGCACGTCGAAAAGCAGCCGGAGAAATACGGAAGTGCTTGCGAAACGCCGTCGAAAAGTAGCTGCGATCGCCAAAGCCGCATTCTTCGGCCACACGCTCAATGGACTTATCGCCCGTTTCGAGCAGCAGGCAAGACTGGTCCAAACGTTTGTGCAAGTAGTAGGCTTGGGGGGATCGCCCCAGCACTTGCTTGAAACGCCGAATGAAAGCCGTGGGTGCCATATGTGCCATTTCGGCAAATTGGCGGTTCGATAACGTCTCGCCGAGGTGGGCGTCCATGGCTCTCAGCACCCGAACGATGCGCTGATCCGCTATGGGTTCCCGCCACACATCATCTGAAAGCTGAAGGAATACGCCGCTGATAACCTGCGTGAGAAGCAGTATCTGCCTCCTGCGATCATCTTTTGACAACGCGCAGGCTTCCTTCAATTTCTCAACCAACTCTGGGGCAGCACTTACCGTGTAGAGCCCAGAGACGGCGGCCCCTAACGGTTCTGATAGCTCAAAATGCACGTCCATGTGTTCGGTCAGTTCGAGCAGGCTAACATTGAAATCCGTGTGGGGCGCCACAAGCACGAAACGGTCGGGACCAAGCACGACATCACCGTCTGCCGCGGAAACCGTCGCAGCCGCCTCGCGGCCGTTCCACCAGAGGCGCCAGAAGGGGCGTTTCGGAACCAGCACCCCCCAGCTTCTGAGACGGTGGTGTTTGCAGACAAAATACTGAAATTCAAACAGCATGGCATTCCACCTTCCTGAGATGACGACATAACCAACACCAGCCCGAAAGACGAGTAGCCAGAGAGGCTGCGATAAATCGGGGTTAGTATTTCAAACACGACGGGTAGCTGCAAGCATAGATAAACTGTGATATAGTGGTAGAATACCCGTATTTACATGCAAGCCCCCAGTTCGCGGAACGGGACACGAGGAACAGCGTAATTTTAGGAGGAATGGTGACCTTAACAAAACAGACAAATGACATCCGGGTTGCCAGGTCCGCTGCACCGGTCCGCACAACGAACCTGATGAACAGCGGGTGGCGCTTCCACAAGGGCAACCTGGACGCAGCGGAGGCGGCGGCGTGTGACGACTCGGGCTGGGTCTCCGTCGATCTTCCCCACACGGCAAGCATGCCCTACTGGAATGATATGACCGAGGTATGGGAGGGCGACAGCTGCTACCGCAAGACATTCGCCGCGCCGGGAGACTGGCAGGACCTGTGTGTGTATGCAGATTTCGAGGGAGCCTTCCAACATGCATGGATCTATCTCAACGGCGCGCTGCTAGGCGAGAACAAGGGCGGATACACGGGCTTTCAGATTGACATGACACCTGCCCTGCGCTTCAGCGAGGAGAATGTTCTCACCGTCCGCGTGCAGAACGGGTGGGACGCCCAGATTGCCCCGCGCGCGGGTGACACTGTTTTTATGAACGGGTTGAATCGAAACGTGCGTTTCATCACCACCCAAGCCCAACATGTGGACTGGTTCGGACAAGCCATCACCACGCCAGAGGTCAGCCACGAGCAGGCCAGCCTGCGGGTCGCGACGGAGATCAAGAACCGGGACTCGAAATCCGTGTCGTGCGAGGTAGTCGTAGAGGTCATGGATTCTGATGGAAACACGGTAGCCTCGACAAAGGACGGCGCGACGCTGGTGCCCAACGGGGGCACGACGGTGACTCAAGATCTACCCACGATCAATACTCCTAAACTCTGGTCTCCCGAAACCCCGCATCTATACGACGTCAGAACCCACATCTACCGAGGGAAACAGTTGGTGGATACATACACTGAGCGCGTGGGTATCCGATGGTTCGAGTTCAGTCGGGAGCAGGGGTTCTTCCTGAACGGTGAGCCCTACTACCTGTGGGGCTACAACGTGCACGAGGACCGTGCCGGGTGGGGGTTCTCCGGCACAGACGCCGGCATGTATCGCGACATGAAGCTCATGAAGGAAGCCGGGGCGAACGTCATCCGAGCCTGCCACAACCCACACCCGCGCGCCTTCTACCATGCCTGCAACGAAATCGGACTTATGGTCTGGGATGAGCTGCACTTCTGGGGACGCGGCGGATTCGAGGGCGGCGAGGATGGGTCCTATATGGCGGAAGCCTATCCCATCGAGGAGAGCGACCGACCGGACTTTGACAAGAATCTGAAAGACAACCTGCGCACGATGATACGCGAACATCGCAACCATCCCAGCATCATCATATGGAGTCTCGGAAACGAGACCGTGATGCAAATGCAGGAGCCGCTTCTATCGGAAGCGCGCCGCATGTTCAAGGATCTCAAAGACCTGGCCAGAACGCTGGATCCAAGTCGCCCCACCGGCATCGGCAATGTACTGCCGCTGGAAGGGCTGACTGATGTCAACGGCTTCAACGGAAGCAACCCGAAAGAGACTCCTACCGGAGATATCCCTATTGTCACCACCGAGTACCATTTCGGGCACGAGCCTGCCCGACTCCCTTGGCGATCAGGCGTCATAGCCTGGTCCGGTATTGCGTACGGTACGCACTGTAAGAACAAGCAAACTGGCGAGAGCTTCGGAAGGAAGTTTGGTCTATACGATTACCATCGCCTCCTGAAGCGGGAGCACGCGTCCTACCACCCGGACGGATTCACCCCCCCACCCCATGGCACCCCGGCAGCGCTTTCGCTGACAGCGGACAAACTGGAGGTGCGAACTGACGGTTCAGATGACACACAGCTCATCGTCACCGTGCTCGATGCGGAGGGGAACTGGATTGACGAAACCGTACCTATTACGCTGACAGTCGTTTCCGGACCTGGCCTGCTGCCCACAGGACGGAAGTGGGACACCGACACCTCACACATCGGCCGCCAAGCCATTGAAATGCGCCTGCGCGAACCGGGCACGGCAGTAATCGAGGTCACCTCCCCCGGCCTCGCACCGGCCCGCATCGAGATCGCGGGGCTGTAGAATCCTATGACCTCTACACGATAGGCCTCCCACTGGAACAACCGATGGTTACAGTCGGCTGCACATTGATACATGGCGCTTGACGTGATAGCTTCCATGTATGGCCACGGATTCAAAACGACTGATAGATGATCCGGGCGCGACATATCGGGACTCAACGCCTATGATCGCTAGATCAGACGGGGACCAGTTATCAGTGGACAGTTATCGGTGACCAAATGAAGAAAGCAACTGACAGTCATGAGGGGGCCATCGAGACTCCGGCGAAGGAGTTCGACGCTATTCTGCGGCGGATCCGCGAGACCCGGCAAAAGGTCTTTGCACAGGCCAACACTGCCCTAATCGAACTCTACTGGCACATCGGCCAGACCATCAGCGAGAAGGTGGAGCAGGCTAGCTGGGGCAAAGGCGTCGTCCGCGAACTCGCAGACTACATCGCCCGCACTGACCCCGAGATAAAGGGCTTCAGCGACAAGAACCTCTGGCGCATGAAGCAGTTCTACGAGACCTACGGTGAGGACGAGAAACTCGCCACGCTGTGGCGAGAATTGTCTTGGAGCCATAACCGTACGATCATGACCCGCAAGACCGTTGAAGAGCGCGAATTTTATCTCAGGTTGGCACTTCAGGAGCGCCTCAGCGTCAGAGACTTGCAACGCCAGATTGATGCCGCTCACTACGAGCGCAGCCTTACGTCCGCAAAACTCTCACCAGCGGTGAGAGAATTGCAACCATCTGTCACAAGCGTATTTAGGGATACTTACATTCTCGAATTTCTCGGACTGCCGGAGACACACAGCGAGAAGGATCTGCGAGCCGCTCTGGCCCAGCACATGAAGGCCTTCCTGCTCGAGCTGGGACGGGACTTCATCTTCGTTGGGGAGGAGTTCCGCCTGCAGGTAGGCAACCAAGACTTCTTCATCGACCTGCTCTTCTTCCATCGCGGTCTCTCCGCCCTCGTCGCCTTCGAGCTCAAGATTGGCAAATTTGCGCCGCAGGATCTGGGGCAACTGAGCTTCTATCTCGAAGCCCTCGACCGCGATGTAAAGAAGCCGCACGAAAACCCCAGCATCGGTATTCTGCTTTGCCGCGACAAAGATGACGAAGTCGTCGAATACGCACTCTCACGCAACCTCTCACCCACCCTAATCTCCCAGTACCAGCTTCAGCTTCCGGACAAGAAACTCCTCCAAGCCAAGCTGCACGAACTCTTTGAAAGACCCCTTCCGGACCAACCATGAGCAAATCCAAAACTACGCAAGAAGAAAGCCAAAGCAGCGTCCCCGCCACCAGCACCTCCCCTGGCCTCGCACCGGCACGCCTGGAGATCCTTGGTCTGAAGTAGCAGTTCCGTTCGGCACCCACCAGCGCAC
>JABGOW010000461.1 GCA_018645275.1 Verrucomicrobiota bacterium | reverse complement strand
GACATTCGTCGGGACTCAAGCGCTTCGGGGCGAAGAGCCTGCCGTTCCACAGGTCTCTTGGAGCAAAACAACGCTTGGTGGCATGGCATGCCGCCAGGGAATAGGGCTGAGGGGGGGCTTAGATGTGGGCGCGGATGATATCGCGCTGGCGGGTGAGGTCGGCGAGTTCGCCTTTCCAGAAGGAGTCGCTGCCCCAATCGGGGTAGAGGGTACGGAAGCGGTAGTCATTGATTTGTCGGCTGCACCAGGCGAGGAAGTAGATGATCCGCATGGCGCGAAGCGGTTCAATTAGTTTAAACGTGCTGTCGTCGAATGCTCTGAATTGCTCATATCCGCTGAGGACGAGGTTGAATTCCCTTCGGCACTTCTCGGCGGCGTCGGGTAGCAGCATCCAGAGATCTTGAACTGGAGGACCCATCATCATGTCGTCGAAGTCGATGATCATAATCCCCTCACCGGGGCGATCCAGGAGATTGCCTCCGTGGCAGTCGCCATGGATTCGGATGAATTCGGCATCATCGAAGAGATCGAGAATCATATCCATGATGCTGTCAGTGATCTCCTCAAAGGCCTGTTCATACTTCGGGGTCACGATTTCGTTGTCGAGCAGGTGGTCAATGTGTGTCTCAGTGGACTCGGCGGGATGGAGGTCCGTGCGCGCGCCGGCCTCTTGTCTTGCGCCGACAGCGTGGACGCGGCCCAGAAGGCTGCCGATGCGTCTCCAGTCTTCGTCACTGTTTGCCTCAAACTTTCTTCCGAAGCGTTTAGGGAAGACGGTGAAGTAGATCCCGTTGTCCTCGTGCAAGGTCTCGCCGTTGTCCATTACCAGCGGGGCTATGACCGGGATCTCATCTGCGCTGCAGGCGAGTACGAAGTCGTGTTCATCCTGAAGCGCGGCCTTCGACCACCGACCGGGGCGGTAGAATTTGGCGATCAGCCGTTCGCCGGCCTCGTCTTCTACTTCGTAGACGCGATTGATGTAGCTTGGGAGTGGATGCGCGAGTCCCGTCATGCGCCGCCCCGTGGCGCATTCGACGGCATTGAGCATGGTGTCGGGTACAAGGTCTTCGAAGTCGGCGGCTGCATTCACGGGGTGGGTCACTCCTGGGGGGGGTTACTTCAGCGTCTTCGGCGCTTCAAAACGCTGGAGTGTGCCGAGTGTCTGCGGCACCTCGGTCCAATGTTCAATTGGTAGCTCAATGGTGACGACCCCGCAGGTCGGAATATTGTCGATGGGGGCGGTATGTTGTAGCTGGTTGGCGAGCTCGGTCATCCCGGGATTGTGGCCTACGATTGCAACGTTCTTGTGTTGAGGCTCGAGGTTGGTGATCAGCTCAATGAGGTTGGAGGAGGCAGCTTCGTAGATCGTGTCTTCCCAGAGAATCTGGTTGGTGTCGTAGCCGATGCCGCGTGCGATTTCCTCCGCGGTAGTGGCGGCTCGCGTGGCGGGGCTACTGATCAAGATGTCAGGAGAAAATCCCTGTTTGCGCAGGTGCATGGCCATCAGCGGGGCATCGCGCTCCCCGCGCGCGTTGAGAGGGCGGTCGATATCCCGTAAGCCTCTATGCCAGCTTGATTTTGCGTGCCGGACGAGCGTGATCTGCTTCATATACCGAGCTCCGCGATTTCGGACTCCAGGCGGTCGATTTTGAGTTTGAGGCGGCTGATTTCCTCAACCTTCTTCTGCTTGAGCTGAGCTTTGCGCCGGCGCTCATCGTCTGTATCGTACTGAATGCGAGGATGGAGTACCGAAACGGCAAAAGCTTCGGTGGGGTCTTCCTGCAGGGATGTCGCCTCAGGAGTGGCTACGATGAACACGTTGTGTGCCGCGAAAAGCTCAAGGAGTCCGTTGAGCACCTCGGAGGTGGTTCCCAGTCGGTCCATCTTGCGAACGATCACCCGCTCAATGCGTTCTTCTTCCACTGCTTCGATTAGGGCAGAGAGGGCGGGCCGCCCGTCCTGGTCATCCGTATAGGCCCAGCACGTTGGAGGGACCTCTCCTGCGTAATCGGTATCAGTGAAAACATGCTCGTAGGCCACGGTAAGGCCGTGTTTGGCTGCGATGGCTCGTGCGGCTTCCTCCTGGCGTTCAATCGAAAACTTGTGATGCCCCTTGTCGTGCCGACTAGTTCTTGCGTATATGCAGGCCTTCATGATGTGAATATCCTACGCTTTGCACCGCATGACGTCAAACCTCGCTCTTGGGACATTCTCCATTCTTCGCTCTGCCTGTTGCATGAGATCCTTCCTTCTTCGCTGAATCAGCTACGCAGGACAAGTCGGCAAGCTCAGGATGACACGTCCCCAAGGATCTCTGTCATGGCGAGCTTGTCGAGGCATTGATGCATCCATCCAGCCTCTGCGGGTTGCCGCTGCGATTTGGTGGCAAAGGCGCCTGCGCATATCGGTGTCAGCCTTTGGACCCATGTTTGACTCCACCGACACGAGGTCGGTGGGCGTCTCTTGCAATGAATCGCAAGCAATCCTTTTCTTGCTGCGTGCAGTTGATTTTGGGTATGTTGTCCGCGTGAAACTCTCTATTGTGATTCCGATTTTCAATGAAGCTGAGACGATTGATGAGATCATCCGGCAGGTGTTGGCTGTTGATATTGGCATGGATCGTGAATTGGTGCTGGTTGATGACTGCTCTGAGGATGGTTCGCGCGACAGACTGACCGCGCTTGGCGTGGAGCACCCAGACTGGAAAATCTGTCTGCATGAGGTCAATCAGGGCAAGGGCGCGGCACTGCGCACAGGGTTTGCCGAGGCGACCGGCGATCTCGTTATCATTCAGGACGCTGATCTGGAGTATGACCCCAGAGACTATCCCCGGTTGTTGGGGCCGGTTCTGGATGGTCATGCCGATGTGGTCTACGGGTCACGCTTTCTGGGGGGAGGGCCGCACCGTGTTGTGTTTTTCTGGCACTCCATCGGCAATCGTTTTCTCACGCTGCTATCCAACATGATGACCGATTTGAACCTGACCGACATGGAGGTCTGCTACAAGCTTTTCAAACGTGAAGTGCTTGAGGGTGTGGTGATTAAAGAGGATCGTTTTGGGTTTGAGGTTGAGATCACAGCCAAGGTTTCGCGGGGCAAGAAGTGGCGAATCTACGAGGTTCCGATCTCGTACTATGGCCGGAGTTACGCGGAGGGGAAGAAGATCACGTGGAAGGACGGGATGCGCGCGCTGTGGTGCGTCATGAAGTACCGCTTCACGGATTAGGGTCCGCAGCCCCGTTTCGGGCTGTGGCTTTTCTCGACAATGAGAGAATTTGGCCCCTGAGTTGGGGCAGCACATTGGAGATCTATGAAGAAATTGGCCGTCTTGCTCGCAAATGGGTTTGGTTTAGGGCTCAGCCCCATTGCCTCGGGCACAGTTGGAACGCTCCTTGCTTTACCCATTGTCTGGCTTTTTTGTCAGCTGTTGGAGGTTTCCGGCGGGGTTGTTTGGCAGTGCGTCATTGCACTCGGACTCAGTCTGCTTGCCATTCCAATCTGCAGTGTTGCGGAGAAACACTACGGGACGAAGGATGATGGGCGGATTGTGGCGGATGAGTATCTGACGTTTCCAATCTGTATGATTGGGTTGCCGTGGAATCCGTGGGTTCTGCTTGTTGCTTTTCTGAGCTGCCGATTCTTTGATATTGTGAAACCGCCTCCCGCGAACCAGTTGCAGCGAATTCGCGGGGGTTTTGGAATTGTTGTCGATGATGTGATGGCATCACTCTACAGCTTGGCTTTTAACTATTTGGTGTTTCGGTTTGTTTTGGTCAAATTCGTTGAACTTGGCTGATAGTCATGGCAGAATCGACGTCACTTAAGGGGGATTGATTATGCATCGTTCGTGTATGCTTCTGTTGGGCCTGTTGGTCTGTAGCGTGCTTGGTATTGGCGTGTTCTGCGGGTGCGAAGATGGACCGGACACGGATAATGTCGATAGCCAGTTCGATAACAGCGGGACAACCACCTCGCCTTCCGGAACGACGTCTGCGTCGATGACGGTGACGCCGGCGAGTACGACACTGACAAATAATGGTGCGGTTGCTTCGTTCTCGGTCGCGGGTGCAAGTGGGTCAACGAGCTGGTCGGTTCAGGATATCTCGAAAGGTACCATCCTGACTCAGAGCAGTACCTCTGCAACCTATCAGCGTGCTTCGGCAGGGGATAACGTGGTTATCGCGACCTCAGGTGGCAACGCTGCTTATGCGACCGTTTCACAGCCATAGGAGATACCGGTATGGCCTTACGCCTCACGTCTCACGTCCGCTCTAGCACGGCAGCAGTCGGTTTACTCATCGCGCTTGGCGCCTTCCTTGGAGGAGCCCTCCCCGCAGCCGCCCAGTCCATTTCGGGTACGGTCGTCAACAACTCGGTATGGCGCAATAATGAAACAAACGTGCCCCCGCACTGGTATGTCAGCCCCGAGCTGGGCACCTCGACCGATGGAACGGGGCGGGTTGTTGTCGCCCTTTTCTACCCCTCATCGACTTATGAGTACCCGCTTGATGTTGATCCGCTGGATCCCGACGACGACATCACGGGAACCGTTGCGCTGCCGTCCACGTCAAACAACGTGCCTTATACGCTCGGCAGTCTGTTGGCGCCGGGGCCTTACGATGTTGTCGCATGGGTTGACGGGAACATTAATGGCCTCCCTGACGTGGGTGAACCCATTGGCGTACGAACCGTTATCATCAGTGACGAGTCGTCCGTTTCGCACATTACCGTGACCATCGAAGACGATACCGATAGCGACACGATGGAGGACTGGTGGGAGGTTCACTGGTTCGGGGATCTGAGCCAGACGCGCGGAATGGACTTTGACAACGACGGGCTGTCCAACGGGGAAGAGTATGACCTGATCAACGTGGATGGGGTTTACGTTGAACCCGACAACTGGGATACCGATGATGATGAGATGGATGATGCCTGGGAGCTCTTCTATTTCAGAATCGGTGCACAGCCCGATCCCGTTGTCTATGATCGGTTCGGCGATCCGGATGTTGATACGATCATCAATTTTGATGAGTACATGGGGCCAGATGGCGTGGGGTGGCGCCGCGATGTCAACGGTGATAACATTGGCGAATACACGACCTCGCGGGATGCTATGAGTCCGTTGTCCGGGGACACGGACCAGGATGGTGCGACTGACGCTGAGGAGTTTCTTTCTGACCTGACGCATCCAGTGCACTCTATGAGTGGCACAAATTTCTACCCGCGAAGTCTCGAGATGTCTGTCAACGGTGGGGCAGGTGCTGACATGACAGATCCCTCCGGGGTGATGTACGCGTTTGGTTCCGGGGGCGGGACCGTCGAGTTTTGGGTGCGCCCCGGCACGGATGGCGATGGCATTATCTACGGATTCACGAACAGCATCGTCGTCAATGGCGTCACAAACTATATTGTCGCTGACAACCTTCCCCATTTCCGCATCAGTCTTGAAGACTACCGCCCCAAAATGGAGATTCTGAATGGGGCCACCGTGATGGCCTCGGTGGGTGGCGTTGGTGTGGATGGTTCGGTGCAGCAACTTGAGCCGGATGCCTGGACGCATGTAGCCTGCGTCATCGCACCTGGCAACAACAGTCTGGATCTATACGTAGATGGCATTCTGTTGATCGCGCAGGAGTCTTTTCTTAAGCCGACATTTGTTCTCGGAACTCCGACGATCTGTCAGGACTTCACAGATGGATATCTTGATGAGCTTCGGGTGTGGGACTATCCCCGTTCCGCCGCCGACATTGAGCATTGGTCCGGCCGCATTTACCCGGCTCCGGGGTATGTTCAGCAGTGGGCACTCAGAGAAAGTGGTTCTCTGGCGCAGATGTACAAATACAGCAACCCGCATCCGCTTCTGGGTTATCTCCGGTTTGACGATGGCGGTCCCCGGGTGGAGAATTTTGCCTTCATCAATCATGGGTTGTATCCCTATGAGGACGAGTACTACTTGTCCGCCACCGCCACGGCTTCAGTGACGGCGGACCAGGCTGTGCCGATGATCGGGTCTGACGATGCCGACGGCGACGGACTTCCCGAGTGGTGGGTTGAACTCCACAATATTGAAAAGTACCTTGAGTACTACAGCTCGGCTTATGGTCCGGTAATGGTGGGCTGTCCCGATGATGCCTCCCTTGTTGATGGGTTTGAGTATTTTC
>JABGOW010000142.1 GCA_018645275.1 Verrucomicrobiota bacterium | reverse complement strand
TGCAGACTCTCTCTTAATTCTGCCGCTCAGTGGCCGAAGGATGGGGGGAAGCGCAGATCTTCTTGACCTGTTGGTCGAGAATCCTCTTCTCTTGTTTCCTCAAACGCCGGATTCTCTTCTCAAAGGTGCGGGATTGGATGATTCGCATGGCCTATCACCCAAACTGGTATTCTGAAGATTCGCCCTGATCCAGTTCCTCAACACCGATGAGGATGTCCTTGATCACGCGGTACGTCAGCTCGGGATTCTCTTCCGCACATTTTCCGACCCTTGCCCAGTGCTCGATCTGTCCGGTTACGGAACGGTTGTCTACGGCGCTAATGAGGCGTGCCTCACGCACGAGATTCTCTGACACTCGAACTGCAGTTGTCATTGTGTCACCTCTATTTCTTATCTATGTAGCAATAATATAACGTTGTGCTGCATTATGCAACGCCGTTCTGTCTTCCATTCACACGATTCCAGAACCCCACACCTCACGCCCCACCCGATCCAGCACCCATGCGTACTCACGGGCGATACTCTCCTGAATGGGCATACTTGCCAATTCGGGGGGGAGGACATTAAAGGTGTAGGTTTCGATTTCGAGATGGGGAATACTCGACTCGGCAAGTATGGCGAAAAAGGCATCGCTGAGATCGCTGGCTGTTGATCGCAGTGGCCCGGATGCCTCGAAGTAGAGTGGCACATGCACGTGCACACGAACTTCACCGCTATCCTCAGTCGCTACAGCCCGCATTGCCTCTGGCGTCAGATCTGCATAGCGGGAAAGCTTGCCATCTGCTCGACGCGTGCGCATCTGATGGAGGTAGGTGCCATCGGCAAAGTCGGCCAACCGAGCTGCCGTTGCGGCACCGGTTGGTGCTCTCAGCGCCGCACTGATCTGGACTTTCGGTATGGTAATTCCTCCGCTCAGAAGTGCCCCGAGGCTCTCAGCCGGGTCATCGAAAACAACCGAAAGATGACAGGTGTCAAAGCAGACGCCAATGTAGACTCGCCAGTCGAATGCCAGTGTCCGCATTGCAGGATGCTCGGAAAGATTCCGATTGAAGAACTCAAGCGTTTGCTCCGTCGTGTCAAACAGGCAGTCCGGTTCGGGCTCCAGCGCCAGCGCAATATGTCGTCCCGTTCGCTGCTCAACCGACGCCAAGTGCTCCGCACAGCGCGCCAAATTCGTGGCGATGGCATCCCTGTCGGAAGCGTCCTGAATCCAATCGCGATAGGAGCCGGGCACGGTGCTAATGCTACCGGACACCCCCTCGGGCAGGAGCGACGCCAGAATGTCAGCCAGCATGGTCGTATAGGTCAGGCGTTCCGCCGTACGCCAATCGGGGGCGTAGACATTCTGCTTCACGACGGTGTCATGAAAGGCGCCATACGGAAAACCGTTGATGGTGAATACGTAGAGGTCATGCTCCTTAAGCACTTGCTGCAGCTCAGCCAGACGCGCGGGGTTGGATAGCGTCACCGCAGCAGCCGCACTGAGGCGCAACCCCAACCCGAACGGCTGACCGGGGGCAACCTGACTGCGGACCTCAAGAGCATATTTACGGATAGCCTGCAGGTTGGCATCCCAGTCCTCACCGGGATGGACGTTGAGGCAGTAGGTGAGGTGTTTGCGAGCGTCTTCGCCGACGACCATAGTTCTTCCCTATGCAGAGTGCACACAACGCCGGGCGTCGTGCCGACACGAGGCCTTGACGCCCCCGAGTGCTTCGATGAGCTTGTCCGTATCCATTTCATGCACTTCGATTTTGCTCCCGATTCCTTGAGGCAGCGTTATGGTCAAGGAGCCCCCCAGGTGCTCACGAAATTCCTCAAGGCCTTTCAGAATCTCAAGTTCTCCCGTCTCGGTTCTCGCCTCAAGCAACGCATCCCAAACGGGAAGCCCCATCGCCGAGAGCGCCTGCTGAATGCGCGTGGCGTCGGCCTCCGACAGAAGCCCGCACAGTGCCGCATACCGGCTATCGAGGACAATCCCGATCGCCACGGCCTGGCCGTGCCCCAATCGGTAGTTGGAGAGCACCTCCAACTTGTGCGCTGCCCAGTGTCCGAAATCCAGTGGACGCGCCGTCCCCGACTCAAAGGGGTCCCCCCCACAGCGAATATGATCCAAGTGCAGTAGCGCGGTCCGTTTGATGACCTCCTCAATCAAATCTTCATCTCGCGCTCTCAGAGCCGCTGCGTGTGCTTCAAGGAAATCGAAGAGGCCAGTATCTTTGATAATGGCGACCTTGAACGCTTCGGCAACACCACCAAGCCAGTACTTGTCCTTTAGCGTTGGAAGGAAGGCAAAATCTGCAAGCACGGCGAACGGCGGGGCAAAGGTGCCGACGAAGTTCTTAGCCCCGTGCTCGTCCATGCCGGTCTTCACGCCGATGCCGGCATCGTTCTGAGACAACACCGTCGTGGGCACGCGAATCAGACGAACACCGCGATGCACGATCGACGCGGCGAAGCCAACACTATCGAGAACACTGCCACCACCAACCACGATGACGAAGCTGTGTCGATCAAGATGGGTATTCCCAATATCTGCCATGATGTTGCGTACAATGTTCCAGCCATTCTTGGCGCGTTCGCCTCCTGGAATCAGAGCGGGGGCCATGGCAAGAGAAAACACCTCCGCATGGTGCTGCATGTAGTTACGAATCCGTTGAATGAGCTGGGGATGCGCCTCGGCAACACCATCATCGACGTAAACCAGAACGCGATGCGGAGCGGCAGCCCCAGAGCCGCCAAGCGTGTCGGCCAGCAATGGATTGCCAATATCGAACAGCTGGCGAGTGAAGCTCACCGAATAGGCATAGCTGACCTGAAAGGTCTGCTGAAACGTCTCGGTTGTATTGTCAGTCTGCTTCATCACGCACTTCCGTTCTCACCAGATGGGTCTCATAGGACGAATAAGTCCTATTCGCTTCAAGTTAACCATTCTCGCACCGCTGCTGCAAGGGTCACAAGCGATTCGGGTTGTCCCTCAATACAGGTCGATGCCCAGGCAATCTCACGTCCCGGGCCTGTGCGTCCATGCGTACCCCGAATACGCGTCGGATCGCGACTCACTGACCCAGGCGGCCACCCCCAGAGCAATTCCGCGGGATCGTAGCCGGGCTTGTTGTGAATATCCACATGCGACGCATAGTCAGGGGCTTCAGCGGGACGCTCCCACCAGGGATACGCAATCCACGAACCGCGCGCGGCCACCATCAGCAGCTCACCTGCGTTGGCATGCCCCACCCCACGAGCAACCTGTTCGTCCCGCCCCAGCACGGCTTCAATGCCGGGCATGGCTTCTAACACAGAACGCACGCGTGCGAGGTCAGCCGGATTGCGCACCACCACATGTCCAATCTCATGGTCGGCAACAGCAAACGCTGCACTGGTATGGAAATCCGGATACTGCATGCGCCGGATCTGCCGTACATTCAGCAAGCCTTGCCTGCGAAGCTCAAGATTGGGGTAGATCGGCCCATCCGTCACATCACCGAGGGCATAGTCGCCAAACACAAGCAGCTCATACCCATGCGCGGTCGCAGCAGACCTCAGTTTGGCAAGCTGTGCGAGGGCATGGTCCAACGCACGACGACTGCGCGCGTGCTGGGTACCAAAGCGCTGAAGATCGTAGTCCAGAACAGGAAGATAGGTCAGACACAGCTCGGGTGCGCGGTCTGAATCTGCGAGCAGGGCAACGGTCGCGTCTGCAATCCAGTCTGACGCCCGGTGCGAAGCGAGCGGCCCCCAGTAGTGCATCAGATTAAAGGGCTTCCCAACGGTGGCACAGACCTCCTGATAGAGCTCTGCGGGCTGACTGTAGCAGTCCTGAATCATACCCCCGTGATGCTTGTGAATGGGTGCCGGAGAAAGCACAACGTCTGCAGACTCCCCCAGACTCTGCTGCCAGAAGAGCATCCCCACCGAATGGCCGCGCTCACGATAGGCCTCCCAAATCCGCTCCCCCTCAACCAGCGTGGCCGACTGCTCCCAGAAACGGGCCTTCGCGTGGCGACGATCCCAAAGTCCATTGGCAACCACGCCGTGCTGCCCCGGGTCTGTTGCCGTCCTGAATGTAGCCTGCGCCGTGCAGGTTACCGCAGGAAAGACTCCCGTCGCGGACCGAAATGTGAGCCCATCCCATGTCGATCCATGGTTCTGGCACAAGAAGTCGTACCCCAACCCCGCCACCTGAACGATCAGTAGTTTACGCTCCATAGCAATCACTCACCCCTAGTAGCCACCACGCTCCGAGTGGTCGGCCCCACCTGCACCCTCAACTCGCATAAAACCGCCTGCCAAGCCATGATGACACAGGCCACCCCAGCAGAACAAGGGCACCCGCCACAGCTCCAGCACGGCCGCCGGCAACACACAGGACAGCCTGAATCGGAATCAACAGCCGAATCAACAGCCCGATATTCACACCACGACCCTCGCGCTCTGTTTCATCCACGGCGAGCCAGGCAACGCCAACAATATAGAGCCCGATTCCTGCGGCGGCGGCGAAAACGATGGGAGGCCATGTTACGGGTGAACGCGCAGCCGCAGCCCCAAGCAGCACACTTCCCGCACGACAGCCCCCCATGTTGAACAGCCCAAGCAAACGAATGCGTCTTGATCCAAAGTTGTAGGCGACCACCAACAGCAGCAGTGCCGTCGCAACGATGCCGGCATGGATCCCCAACAGCCAGGCCAGCCCTACCCCGGCGACCGCCAGTCCAGCGCCCACAGCAGCCGCCTGACGACGACTGATGCGACCGCTGGGGAGCGGACGTTGGGGACGTTCCCGGCAATCCTCAGTGTAGTCCGCGCAGTCGTTCCAGATCAGCCCGGCTGCATACAGCAGAAGTGCAACGGCAACGGCAACAATCGCCCGCCACCACGACACGTCGCCCTGCCCCGCCGAGGCCAAGGCAAAGCCAGCCAGTGGATCGCCCGGCACCGTCGGCAAGTTCGGAACCCGCATCAGCTCTAACCAGGCCATAGTTGTGGAATGTCCCATTTTCATAAGAACTTATTCAAAACTCAAATTGCTCATCAGGTACTGTGACAGCCAGTATTCCCACAAATTCTGCGACCCGCAGAGCGAGGGCGCCCCACCTCCACTGTTGCGGCACTGCCTGATCTGCGAAAATGGAGCAGGGGCGACCCCGCCCCGCAGACCGCAAACGGGACACCCACCTTCAGCTTTCAGCTTTCCTCCCTCAGCCCTTCTTCCCCCCCCGCCTCACCTCTGGAACACATGCGGATCAATGGGCACGAGGTCCAGCTCCGGTTTCCATTTTTCGCTCTGACCATAGAACGCCATCGCATTGTCAAAGACCAGTTTCTGAACGGTCTCTTCGGAGTGCCCATCAGCTGCCATATGGTTAACGACTTTCACCAGGCTAAGCGGATCCGACACCCCCCAGTCTGCTGAGCCGTTCACGATCATGCGATCACTGCCAAACTCACGAATAATGTCCGACACGCGTTGCGGGGTTAGTTTTGAAATCGGGTAGACGGTCATCCCAGACCAACAGCCGGACGCGCGGCTGATCGCCATAGTCTCTTCTGTATTGTGGTCGATGATGACACGATCCGGATTCGCTCCAACATCCTTGATGATGTCGATCGTGCGCTGGATGCCCTTCGGTTTGTCAACGTGCGGCAGGTGGACGATCGTTGGCATATCACGCTCCACCGCAATCGCGAGCTGGCGCACAAATGCCCGTTCTTCATTGGCCGTGATGTTGTTGAATCCGATCTCACCCAGTGCCACACAGCGGGGATGGTCGAGATATGCACCCATGCCGTCTATCACCTCGTCTGCCAACGCCGTATCCTCGGCTTCCTTTGGGTTGAGGGCGACCGCACAGAAGTGATCAATACCAAACCGTCTTGCGCGAACGGTTTCGAATTCCAGGATCAACTGGAAGTAGTCAAAAAAGGTCCCGGCATAACGCCGATTCGTTCCCAACCAGAACGACGGCTCTAGACATGCCCGGATTCCGGTGGCATACATATTCTCATAGTCATCCGTCGTGCGTGAATACATGTGAATATGGGGCTCAATGATGGTCATTTATCCCTACTCTCCTGGCAACAGGTTGAATTACAGTCTCGGTGTTGTGTATAGACGTCTCGTCGGCCAGAAACCTTAGCAGCCGGAAGGCACCCCCGGAAGGAAAAGCAAGATGACCCCTACTCGCATTGTCGA
>JABGOW010000491.1 GCA_018645275.1 Verrucomicrobiota bacterium | reverse complement strand
ACAGGCCGATCACACAATCCGTTCGGGACTATCTCATTCCCGTCCCCCCTTCCGCCCCGGTCGATTTCACCGACACCTGGATCGTGGTGCCCACCCGACAGGCCAGCCGTCGGCTCCGAGAAACACTCGCCGCCCACTGCGCAGCCAATGACACCGCCCTTCTCTCAGCTCAGGTGATCATGCCCGCAGCATTTTTCCGAGCCAACCCGCTCTCGAACCTGAAAGAGACAACGACACTACTCACGCAGGCTGTCTGGGCTGAGATTCTCCACACCGCACTGCCATCTGATTTTCAATCGCTTTTCCCCGCTTCCGGTATTGAGCGTAACCGCACCTGGGCCGAGCGCACCGCAGAAACGCTGCAGCAACTGCGAAACGCCTTGGCCGACGGTGGGTACACCATTCAGGATGTCATGGTCAAACATGCCGACACGCTCGATGAACCGGATCGCTGGCAGGATCTGGCCGAAGCCGAAAAGCGCTACCTCGCTCGCGTTGAAGCGCTTGGTTACAAAGATGCAACCCTCCGGAAGATCACTCAGGCCTCCGAACCATACCTGCCCGAGGAGATCCAGCGCCTTGTCGTCGCTTCTGTCCCCGATCCCTCGCTCCTCATGATTCGAGCTCTGGAAGCACTCCAGGACACACACACCATCGACGTTCTTATCACAGCGCCAGCAGAGCAATCAGACAGGTTCGACCTCTGGGGACGACCCAAGCCGGAGCCCTGGCAGACCCGCTCTATTGACATTCCGGATGCAGATCAGACCGTCATTCTCGCAGGGACACCGAAATCCCAGGCGGAGCGGGCCATTCGAGAAGTGGCCGTGGAGTCTACAAAGTTCGGCCCGGGAGACATCGCTATCGGCGTACCCGATCGCACGGTCATTCCGTTTCTTGAAACGACCCTGACAGAACGAGGCATCCCAACCTTCGACCCCACCGAGAAGTCCCTGCGTGACCACCCCATCTACGGCACGCTGAATGCCTTCGCAACACTCCACTCCCAACGCAGCTACGCCGCACTCCGAGATCTCGTGCGCCATCCCGACGTATTGGCCTACCTGCTCACACAGAACATCAACAACGCCACGCTGCTGAGCGAACTTGATGCGTTCCAAGGCGAGCACCTTCCCCTTCGCCTCGATGATGTGCTGGTCCACCTACATCCCAATCATGGCGAATCCCTGAAGGCGGCGATGGCTGCTATCACCTCGCTGCTCGGACTTTTCGATAACGCTACACCAGCGGGAGCTGCCCGGGAGCTTCTGCAAACGCTCTACCGGAAGCGCCTGATCAGCTCTCGCGATCCTGAAGATCAGACCTTTGCAGCAGCCGCAGAGAAGGTTGCTGAGATCCTCCGCGAGCTCGAGGAGTGCGAAGGCGTGGTAACATCCCTGGACACGTCCACCGCCCTGCGCCTTCTGCTGCAACGGTTGGCCGAACAGACCTACCATGCGGACCGCGAGGACTCGCAGATCGACCTTGAAGGTTGGCTGGAGCTGCCCTGGAACAACGCGCCATTCTTGATTGTCACAGGGATGAACGAAGGACGCGTCCCCGATGGCCGCCTCAGCGATATATTCCTTCCAGACTCCCTGCGCACGCAGCTCGGGCTCCGAAACGACGCCGGCCGTCTCGCCCGCGATGCGTACCTCATGACGCTCATGATCGAGACCCGCCGCGACAGCGGAAAGGCGCTATTTATCATAGGAAAGACCTCCGCAGCGGGAGACCCGCTCAAACCCTCACGACTCCTTTTTCGCTGCCCAGCATCGGAACTAGCCAAGCGTGCGGAGATTCTCTTTGCCCCCGTAGAGGAGCATGCCCCACACCACGCGTCAACGGTCAGCTTCAAACTTGATCCGCTGGCTCCCTACGGGGATAAGCCACTCACGAACCCTCTAAGCAAACTCTCGGTCACAGCCTTTCGCTCGTACCTCACCTGTCCATTCCGCTTCTACCTCGGCCACGTGCTTCGCATGCGGGCGTTGGATGATAGCAAGCGCGAGCTCGACGCCCTCGACTTCGGGACCATGATGCATACGGCTCTAGAGAAAATGGCTACATCCGCCATGTGGCGGGAAGACGACGCCATCCAGCTTTCCGATTTCCTCATTGGTGAAGTTGAAGCCCTCGTTGCCCAACGCTTCCCATCCCCCGCCCCGCTACCCGTACAGATCACACTCGAGGCCGCCCGACAGCGATTGCGTCAGGCCGCGAGCGTACAGGTCCAGCTGGTGCGCGACGGATGGGACCTGATCCAGACGGAAGGTCGGCACACAATGGAGCTTGGCGGGGTTACCATCCGCGGCACCGTAGACCGTGTTGACCAACACCGCGACAGCGGGGCAATCCGCGTTATTGACTATAAGACATCCGATCGCGAAATCACCCCCCTCGCAGCCCACCTCGCAAACGCCCACGAAGACACCGCCCCATTTGCACAAGTGGAAGTCGATGGAAAAGCGAAACGCTGGATAGATCTCCAACTGCCGCTCTACCACCACCTGCTCACCGCCGGCGGCATACTCACACATGAAGCGGAACTGGCCTACTTCAACCTGCCCAAGGCCGTCATGCAGACCGGACTCTCCATATGGGAAGGCCTCACCCCTGCCCTACTTGAATCCGCCTATCACTGCGCCGAGGCAATCGTGGGACAGATCAGCAACGGTGTCTTCTGGCCTCCTGCAGAACACATCACCTACGACGACTACGCCACCCTCTTCCCCGCCGAAGCTGAGGCCTGCTTCGAGCCCATACCCACGCCCGGAGAGCCAGAAATCGGAGGTCAACCCAAATGACCAACACTCCCCCCCCTCCTCAGGCTTCAGGTTTCACCCCTCACCCCTCATCCCTTCCCCCATCCCCCCTCTCCCACCAAGCCATCTCTGCTTCCGCCGGTTCGGGCAAGACCTTCCGCCTGGCGCATCGCTACATACGACTCATGGCCGAGGGCGTCCCCCCCGACCGCATCTGCGCCCTGACCTTCTCGCGCAAGGCCGCCGGCGAGATCTTTGACTCCATTGTCGAGTACCTCTGTAAAGCCGCATCCGATCCCAACAAAGCCAAAGAAACGGCAACGCATATCGAGCGTCCCGGTCTGGACTGTGCCCAGTTCGGAGCGCTACTGCAGACCTTCCTCAACAACCTGCACCGTATGCACATCGGAACCCTCGACAGCTTCATGATCGGTGTCGCTAAAGCCTTCCCTTCCGAGCTGGGCATTCCCACTGAGTTCCAGGTTATGGACAGCGACGGCTCCCAAGCTGTCGACATGCGCGAGGCAATTCTCGCCGGTATTTTTGATCCGCAGATTTCCGCCACTGATGTACAGCGCGAATTCATCCACGCATTCAAGCAGGCCACGTTTGGCCAAGAGGAGAAGACTCTCGGAAGCCGACTAGACCGCTTCATCGGGGACAACCGAGACCACTTCCAGCTTTGTCCGCTACCTGCACTGTGGGGGCAGCCCGAAACAATCGGACTCAGCAACCACGGCTGGGTCATGCAGCAGGTTGACGCTGCACAAGCCGCCGAGGATATGCTTGCGGCCATTGACGCAGTGGCGCCATCCAATGCCATCCGCGAGCGGTTTATCACCTTCGCGTCACTGGCTTCGGAATTCCAGACAGGAACACCTTGGCCGAAAGACATCGAGTACATGTTCAACCGACTGGTTCCTGAGATGCCGGCACTGCGCAGAGGCGATGCTACCGTCAAGATCGGCCGCGCCATGTTTGAGATCCCCCCGGAGGCCTGCCGTGCAGCACTGACGCTTGTCCAACACATCATCCACAGCGAGGTGAACGCAAGCCTCAAGCGCACCGCCGGACTGTTCCAGATTCTCGCACTCTACAATGCTCACTACAGCGAGCACCTCCAGCAGACCGGGCGCATGACGTTCAATGATGCACAGGTGCTCCTAACGGATGCCAACCCCGCCAGCGGGGGGGCTCTGATCAGCCGCCAGGTCGATACCCCCGGAAAGCTCTATATCGACTATCGCCTCGACTGCAAACTGGACCACTGGCTGCTCGACGAATTCCAGGACACGAGTGACCTGCAGTGGGCCGTGCTCAAGAATCTTGCCGACGAAATCTTGCAGGACAACTCCGGAGAGCGGAGCTTTTTCTATGTCGGCGACGTCAAGCAGGCCATCTACGCTTGGCGTGGTGGCAACGCCCGGCTCTTCAATCGAATCCTGAATCGCTATGGGGATCGCATCCAGCGTGTCCCTATGAACGTCTCTTTCAGGTCCTGTCCCGCCATCATTGATACGGTCAACGCCATCTTCGAGGACGTCACGCCCGACGACGGACTGCACCCGGATGCTGTCACCGCTTGGCGCGACATTTGGGAGCACCATGAGAGTGCAGAACATCTCAAGAAGGACGCGGGATACGCAGCGCTCCTGGAACCCGCCGAACCTGCCTACGGAAATCGTTTCTGCGCCGCCGACCGCTACGATGTTGTTGCTGCCATTCTCAACGATATGCAACCCACCCAGCGGAAACTTGATGTTGCCGTGTTGGTGATGAGCAACAAGGCTGGCTACGAGGTGGTGGATCATCTCCGGCGCACCTGCCCTGGCATCCCCATTGTGCACGAAGGAAACACCACGATTCTGGACAATCCCGTGGTCGCACTCCTGCTCGCACTCCTGCAGGTGGCAAGCCATCCCGGAGACACCTTCGCCTGGAAACACATCCAGATGAGCCCGCTGCCGGCAGCCCTTGTCCAGTCGCCAGGGGCGCTCTCCCTCGACATGCTTAAGACCGTGCACACCCACGGTTTCCAAGCGGCCATACGGCACTGGGCGACCATTCTGGATAGTCAACGCCCTCTCGATGAATTCGGCAACAGTCGACTCGAAGACCTCATCGAAGCCGCCGCCTCTTTCGACGAAACCGGAAGCCGCGATGTCGACGCCTTTCTCCGCTTTGCCGAGGCACACCAGGTCAAGGAGCTTGCTGCCTCACGAGCCGTACGTGTGATGACCGTGCACCAGTCCAAAGGCCTCGGGTTCGATGTCGTTGTCTTCCCTGAATTGCAGGGACGCAGCATGACGACTGCGGGAGCCCTCTCCCTGACGACAGCCACCGACCCCAAATCCGAAGCGCCACGCTGGGTGCTTGATATGCCACGTCGGGCCATCGCGGAGCACACGCCAGAGCTGGATGCTCAGGTCACCGAGATCGACAACCAAGCCTGTTTCAACGCACTCTGCGCGCTCTATGTTGCTCTGACGCGTGCAAAACGGGCGCTCTACATGGTGACCCACAATCCGGGAAGGACCTCCACGAGTCAGAGCGCGGCGGCCTTTGTGAAGACCCGCCTGACGGGGGAAGCGAACCCTCCCGTTGGCGATGCATTCCCGCTTGCGGGTCACCCCTGCACCAGACTCCACGAAGCGGGCTGCAGCACCTGGTTTGAATCAAGAAAAGAGCAGGTCTCCAGCGATGCGCAGGAAGCCGCCCCAGCGCTTCCAAAGGACTTCGGCGAGCGGGCATCCATGCGGGAACGACTCGAGCGGATTGAACCCTCCAGCGAGCATGAAATGGTCACTAGCGCCGCGCTACTCTTCGAGCCCGAGATGCGGGACATTCTCGATTTCGGTAGTGCCATCCACGCCCTATTCGAGGCCGTAGAGTGGCTCGAGGATGCCGACACAGAGAGCATCCTTGAAACCTGGCTCCAAAGCGCTAAAGAAAGCGACCTCATCAAGCGGGACGTCGCCAAGCAATTCCGTGACGCCGTTATGATGCCCTCCGTTCAGGAAGCACTGCGATGCCCGGCGGGACGTGTTGAGCTATGGAGGGAGAAGCGGTTCGAGGTTGTTCTCGAATCCCAATGGGTCACCGGCATCTTTGACCGTGTCACGATTATCAGAGACGATTCCGGTCAAGCGCTCTCAGCCACCATTCTTGACTACAAGAGCAATCAGATCCACCAGCCCGCCCAATTCGAGAAAGCCACCGAAACCTACCGCCCTCAGCTCGAACGCTACAGCCAAGCCCTCTCCCTCATCCTGAAGCTCCCCCCCGACGCCATCACCAAACAACTCCTCTTCACCCGCACCGGCAAAATCATCACCGTCTAGCATGCATAGCAGACCACCAAACGCTTCTGCCCAAACCGAGCTCACCTCTTCGGGCAAGCGTCCGCCCAACGCCCCAACCCCCAGCGAGCTC
>JABGOW010000054.1 GCA_018645275.1 Verrucomicrobiota bacterium | reverse complement strand
CTCATCTGCGGTGAAATCCGTGTTCTTTCGGATATGCATATACATTGGGATGCGCTCCCAACTGAATTCAGGATAATTCGATTTCTTCATTGTGGTCCTTTCCAAACAATTTTGCCCGTTTGCGTCTCAACATCCACGCGAACGGAAACATGCTCAAACTCTCGGGTAAAGATGTAGCCGTCGCGCTTAGCCGGTCCTTTGGGCGGTCCGAGCGGGCGATCGTATTCGGGCAGACGCTTGAGCCACACCTTGCTCATGCAGCGACCGTTGCGCGTGTCGACGCAGTAGCCGTCGTGGAGGTAGAGGTAGCTATATTTCTCGGCACAGACGAGGAATAGGGCGATGTAGAAGTCGATGCGCTTCTGGTGCCCGGACAGGACATCAAGCTTTGTGCGCATATCGTCGATGCCATCCACGTCGGCGGCGGAGTCGCCGAGACCCAGGGTCATCGCGATGATCTTGCCTTTCCGAGCCGCAGTCTGGACAGCCTCGATGCCTTGCACGATGTAATCGGCACTGTCGGAGGCCGGTGGCACGAAGTGCTCGAGATAGGAGCCATCAAAATATTCCAGTGCCTCCATACCGGTGTCGGGCAGCATGGCGCGGATGATGTTGGCCAGCATGAGCTTGCCGGGCGGCAGAGCGGCACGGGTCTGCTTCATCATGTCGGGGTAGGCAGCAGCAACGGCATCCTTCTTACCGGGCGGGAACGCCCCCCGTTTGTAATGGGACAGAACCTTGATATTGCCATCCAGGAACAGCCCGTCGATCGCATCGTCCGCAGAGCCCGCGGCGGCGGTCCGCACCCACCAGTCGGTCACGTTCGGATCGGTAAGATCGTAGGCCTCCACCGCGTTCCGCACCAGCTTGCCGCGCCCCCAGCGATCCCGCAGAAACGGCGCGTCGATCTCCTCTAGTTCCTGGTTAAAGCTATACCCGCCGTAGTGCACGAACACATTGCGGTAGAAGAGGATCCGGGCCTTGGGATTGATCGCCTTCACGGCCTTGGCCGCAGCCACCGTCCCCGCGTCGGTGGAACCTGAGGTTATGCAGCCGGTCGTCTTCTCGAAGGTAATCAGCGGGAACGATGCCAGGTACTCCAACTCCTGTTGGTCAAATTCCAGCTCCTTCCGGATATGGATGTAGAGCGGCAGCCGATCCCAGCTGAATTCCGGGTAGTGGTTGCCGGGCATGCGAGCCTGAGCCGTCACGCCACCCATAACGGCGAGCATGCACAACAACACCTTCAACGATGCGGTATGAACAGTATGATTCATAAGTCTCTCGTTAACCGATTCCCGCTACTGCCAAAGCTGGCAGCGCGTATTCTTGTTTAAATTACGTTTCTACAGGGGTTTAACGCGCTGGCTATTGCCTCCCCCGTTTTTCACTTAGTCCCACACCTAGTCGCCGCTCTTAGTCGAGTACACTTAATCCAACTGCCTAGTCGCAACTGCTTGAGGACCAATAACTCTTGCCCGCCTGTGGAGGGAAGCAGTTCGACTAAGGGTATCCGACTAGGTGTTGGGACTAAGTATTTCGACTAAGAGCTCTCTCCGTTCTCATTACTTTTCATAGAACTTTTGAAACTACCCCGTCCCACATTCGTCCCACATGCTTCTACTATCCTACAGCAAGCCGGATAGATGTGTACATGGGACGAATGATCTTTGACATGGACGTTTTGATTTTCCGATTTTGGCCGTGACACTACCGGGAGGTGGCCGTTTTCCCTCTTGAGCCTCCGGCTCGGAATCCGGCGCTGCGGGGTTTAGCGGGTGTCCTTCTTGTAACCGTTAAGCTTGGCTTTACAACACCAAGAACGCGCTCCGCGCTTGAGAAAAGCGGTGACTCCGTCCCCGCACTCCAAAATTTCCGCTCCCATATGGAGTGCTCAGACGGAGTCGGAGCTTTGGATTCGAGCGGAGCGCGCAGTATACTTGAATATCGGCTAAGCTTAACAGTCAGGCCTTCGGCTTCATTTTCCAGGTAAACGCAAGAAGCAATATTGCCACAAGGCTAGAGGCAAGAATTGAATACAGGACAATCTTCCATGCGGTTTCGATGCCATAGACCACCTGATAGTGCGTGAGCATGGCGCCGAAGCCCTTCGCCTGTACGGTGCGGCCGATATAGCCAAACAGACCGATAAAGCCGGCCGCGGTACCAATCGCTTTCTTGGAACTCAGATCCAGAGCAATGATGACGATGAAATTTATCACGGGGTAGATAAAACAACCGATGGTGGCGAGCATAAGCATATCCAGCCAGAGGTAGCCCGCAGGCGTCAGTAGAATGGCCGTGAAGGCCAGTAGGATCGGCACCATGCAGAGAACGGCCACCATACCGCGACGCCCGCCGAGCTTATCCGAGATCCACCCGAGAAAGATGGTCGATGGGATTCCGCCAAACTCGATGGCAAGAATGGCAAGACCACCCCCCGCCAGCGTCGCCCCCTTGACTTCACGCAGATACATCGGGCCCCAGTCCAGCATGCTGTAGCGGGCGATGTAGGCAAAGAAATTGGCGAAGGCCAGGAGCCAGATCCACTTGTTCATAAAGACATGGTCGACGAGGAGTTCTCTGAAGCTGAGTTCCGTTTCGTGCGTACCGTGCTGGATCTCGTCCTCGGTGAAGTCATTGTTATATTCCTCAATCGAAGGAAGCCCGACGGATAGAGGTGCTTTACGTCGGCGTCCGGGAGTCGTTCAACATGTTTCGCGGCTGCGAAAAATCCTCTTATCTTTGATAACATACGCTTATGCCTTCCCGGCTGTTGTTTCCATGATTGGCCGCGGGTCAACGGCTTGGCGATCCCGCAGGATGCTATCGACGACTTCTGTGAACCCGGCACCGGCTTCTGCCTGCGTGATGGTTGTCGGGTGCGACTTCATCTGCGGGAGGAACCCGCGGACGTTGGCCACACCGAACGAATGCGTGAAGAACGCGAACATCGGCTCATCGTTGGGCGAGTCGCCGCAGAAGGCAAAGGTGTCGATCTCTTCACGGAGCGAGACCCCGAAGACGTCGCGGGTGTATTGCTCCGCCATGGTCAGCTTGTCGAATTCACCGAACCAGCCATTCACATGGATGGAACTGATCTTTGCGGTGGCTCCATGAGACTCAAAGATGCGCACGATTTCGGTGACCGCTTCCTGGGCCAGCGGCTCCACATCTTCACAAAAATCAATGGCTAGGTCATATTCGCGATAGGGCTGGTCGGACGCGACGCCGCATCCGGGGACTTTGGCAAGGATTTCCTCACGGACCTGCTCCAAGCGGTGCCGAAAATCGGCGCGGGCGTCGGCGTCGTAACGAAACACGCGCTGCAAGCCCTGCTCCGTCATCCGCATGTAGAGTCCTCCATTCTCACCGATCACGCCGTCAACGGGCCACATGCGTACGATATGATCGCACCACCCCGCCGGCCTCCCGGTAACCGGAACAACGGCCAGACCTGCCTGCTGCGCTCGCCACAGAGCGTCGTAGGCCTTCGACGTGATTTTGCCATCGGTCGAGATTGTGTCGTCGATATCGGTGAAGAGGCATCGGATATTCTGTAAGGATTGCTGCATAGATCTACTCGCTTGTTGTCTGCATGGCCAAATCGGTCGACTGAAAATACTCGTCATAGCGCTGCTGCGCCTCATCCCCAAACAGAATCTGACAGGCCTCCATCAGGCCTTCCGCGGACTGAATGGTTTCCCGCTGTGCCACGAGCGCGATCTTGGAGCGGCGGCGCAGAAAGTCATCCAGCTTGACAATCATCTCCTGGCGCTTGGCCAGTTCGATTTCGCAGCGCAAGTAATCGGTTCCTCGGATCAAGACCTCCGCCTGGCGCGGGTTCTCACGGATCGCAGCCAGCAGTTCAAAGGCCTGTTGATCGTAACGCCGCCACAAGCGGCTGGACAACGGCTCGATGGACTCGGGTGACGTGTAACCATCCAGATCCATAAGCTTTGCCTGGTGCATATACTCCCGGTAGACAGAGTTGTGAGGCTCTCCGTACCAGTGGTAGTCCCTGTGAGGCAGGTCTACACCAAGCTCCGCGACCCGGTCGGACACTTCGTTCCCCACGTTAACGCAGTCTGTGAGCTTGCCCCCATAAATCGACAGATGGGCGCGATCGGAGTCAACGTCAACCGCGTGCTTGCGCGAGAGCTGCATCCAGTCACGCTCTGATCCGCCCTGTTCCTGGCGGCTGACGACCAGAGGCCGTACCCCACAACACTCGGCGATGATATCCTCCCGCGTCAGAGGCTGATCAAGATTCAGGCGTTTGTTGATATTCTCCAGAACGAAGTTTCTGTCCTCCTCTGTCACCTCGGTGTAAGGGCCGTCCACACGGGTATCCGTAGTGCCGATACAGGTGCGCACGCCCATGGGGATAATGAAAAACAGGCGACCATCATCCGCAAAAAAGGCGAGGATACGCGGGTTCGGGGTAATCTGCGGCACGATGAGGTGGATGCCCTTGGAAAACAGGTGCTGATGCTCGGTGGTTTCTTCGGTGAGCTGGTTATGGTCATCCACGAAGGGACCGGAGGCATTGATCAGCACCTTGGAGCGAATCTCGAAGGTCTCACCCGTCTCGGTATCCCGGGCCTGGGTAATCCAGACCCCGTTTTCCCGCCGCGCTCCCAGGGACTCCACGTAATTGGCCGCGATACAGCCCCGGTCCATAGCGGAATGCACGAACTGGAACACGAAACGGGAGTCGTTATCGTGCAGATAGGCATCTGAATACTCGAAACCGCCCGCGGCCCCATCCGTCCTCACCGCGGGCTCCTCCTGCCGGATGCGCGCCCGGGACAGGAAGCGGGGGCACGCGGTGAATCCGTTGCCGAACAACCAGTAGACCCAGGCCCCCATCCACAGAAACCAGGTGGGAAAGCGGAAACCCCGGCTGATGGTGGCGAAGAAGCGAATCTCTTTGACCCGACTCGGATAGCTGCGAATCAGTTCGTTCCTGCTCAAGCAAAGTTTACGAACCAGGCCAAAGTCACAACTCTCCAGGTATTTGATCCCACCCCAGGCCAGATTGGAGGATTCCTGACTGGTGAAACCGGCGAAATCCCGTTTATCGATGAGTGCTACCTGGGCGCCCTTGCCGGACAGTGCCGCTGCGGATACCGCGCCATTGATGCCCCCACCGATGATCAGGACGTCATACTCGCCCCGGGACAACTTTGCTATGTTATTGATGCGTAAGGTCATGAGATCAATTCTTTCCTGCTTAGTTTGCCATCCGGCTGCTCGCGAGCTTCGCGCGCCGAAGATCATCGGGGCGGTCGGTCGTGATCGAGTCCACGCCCATTTCCACCATATGGCGTGCCAGAGGCGCGTCGTTGACGGTCCAGCAATGAAACTGGAGTCCATTTTTCCGCAAAGCCTTCCCCAGCTCCGGGGTGATGGCGGTGCTGGCCTGAATGTCGAGGCCATCGGCACTCACGCGTTTCAAGGTCCTCATCACGCCGGCCAAGCCCAGCTCCTCATACGTTTTGGTCGAGGCCACCCAAATTGCGTCTACCTCCGGCATGGCCGCCTTGCTCGCGGCTATCACCGCCTGCTTAAAGCTGATAATCGCCAGTCGTGACGCCGGTACGCCCGCCTTCCTGAGCTGCTCCATCAGCGGCTTGACGATGCGAGGCGTATCCTTGAGTTCGATGAAGAATCGTCCCCGGTTAGCGGGCAGGGTTGCCAACACCTCTGCCAATGTGGGGATATAGGTTCCCTGCCATTTCGGATCTTTCCACGCACCGACATCCAGCGTCTTAAGCTGTGTGTAGGGGGATGCCGTCACCGTCAGATTCGTGCCTGCCACACGCTCAGTGGTCTTGTCGTGAAAACAGACGATCTCACTATCCGAGGTCAGATAGAAATCCCCCTCCACCACGTCCGCCCCCCGTTCCCAGGCCAATTCGAAAGCCGGTAAGGTGTTTTCCGGTGCATCAGCCGAAGCACCACGGTGCGCAACAATGTCTACCGCCTCGGCGGGCAATAGCAGCACGCTTGCCAGCATGCTGATCATGGCGATGCTCACGCGCACCTCGAACAGCGTAAGATGCTTCATAGGGTATGAGTATGTTTCCAAAACAGACATTTCGATCTCCTGTGTTTGCCTTCGGCTATGTCAAAGTTGCATAACTCGCTCTTGTCTACGTCTCTCTCCTGCAGGGCCTTATCCGAAGTTCTGCGGCTCCTCGCTACTTTGCGTGGGTAATCTGATGATAGCTGTTCTCTCTGAGCGTCCACACTTCACCGTACACTTCGTCGCA
>JABGOW010000220.1:4549-6280 GCA_018645275.1 Verrucomicrobiota bacterium | reverse complement strand
TACTGGCTGCCATGCGTACCAAGACAGACCATGTAACTGGTCGTTGCGCCAAGTGTCGGTTCCTGGATATCTGCGGCGGAAACCTGAGAGCCCGTGGAGAGGCGGCAACCGGTGATGTCTGGGGGGTTGACCCCGCCTGCTACTTGACAGATGAGGAGATCGGTCTTGGCTGAGCACCTCCCTAGAGTCATTGCGTGGGAAACCACGCGTCGCTGCGTGTTGCGGTGCAAGCACTGTCGGGGTAGCGCCCGCGATGAGAACTACGCTGGGGAGCTCTCTACCGAGGAGTGCCTCAAGGTAATCGACAGCATCGCCGCCTTCGCGAAACCCATCCTGATTCTGACCGGTGGCGAACCCATGGCGCGTGATGATATCTACACGCTTGCCCGCCATGCAACGGACGCCGGACTGCGCGTGGTAATGGCGCCGTGCGGTCATCTCATCACACCCGAGACCGCGGAGCGGCTGAAAGCCGCAGGCGTCATGGCAATCAGTATTAGCATAGACGGTGCTACGCCCGAGGCGCATGATGCCTTCCGTGGGGTTGAGGGGGCTTATGCGCGAACGATTGAGGGGCTGCAGCATGCGATCGAGGCTGGAATTCCGTTTCAGGTCAACACCACCGTCACGCGCGACAATGTGGGCGACCTGTCCGCCATTCACGATCTCGCCGTGGACCTTGGCGCAAGCAAGTTCGACGTATTCTTCCTGGTACCAACCGGTCGCGGATCCGCACTGAGCGATTTGGCTCTCCAGCCTGCCGAAGCCGAAGATGCGTTGAAGTGGGTTCTCAAGAAATCGAAGACGTCACCCATGTCGATCAAGATTACCTGTGCACCACACTCGGTCAGAATCTGGGATCAGATGGAGGATGGGGGAACGTCGCCAGCAATGCGGGGCGAGGGCGCCCCGCCTCCACCTCATGCTGCCAATGCTCAGAAATGGAGCCGGGGCGCCCTCGCCCCGGAGCACCCCGGCACCGCTGCGGGGGGCCGCCCGCCGATGTCACCCGCCACCGGCTGCATGGCCGGAGATGGGTTCGTCTTTATCTCGCACACCGGCATCCTGCAGCCGTGTGGTTTTCTGGATGTAGCCTCGGGTGATTTACGTGGGGTTGATCTTGATTTCCAACGCGCCTACCACGAGTCGCCGGTGTTCGCTTCGCTGTGGGATAAGAGCGGTTATGAGGGGAAATGCGGGGTTTGTGAGTTTGTGGATAGCTGTGGTGGGTGCCGTGCACGGGCCTACGCGAAGACGGGTGATTTTCTGAAGACCGAACCGGGCTGCAGCTATGTCCCTGACAGATTGAAGAGAGGTGCGCACAGTCAAACCATGACAGACCACGACCACAATGCCTGGATGACAGCCGTGCAGCGGGATATCCCGCTGGAGCGGCGCCCGTTCGCTGTCATTGGCGAGCGCTTTGACATGACTGAGGATGAGGTGATCTCTAAACTGCAGGCGCTGTTTGATGAAGGAAAGGCGCGGCGTATTGGTGGCGTGTTTGATGTGAGGGGTGTCGGCTATCGGAGTGCGCTGTGTGCAGCCACGGTTCCCGAAGAAGCACTGGAGCGCCATGCTGCCATGCTGTTTCCGCAACCGGGAATGACGCATTGCTATCAGCGTGGTTGGCCAGAAGCCCTTAGCCCTGGTCTTCCTGAGGTACCGCCTGCGGGGATCCCGAATCTCTGGTTCACGCTGTCTGCACAGGGGGATGCGTTTGATGCCACA
>JABGOW010000220.1:881-4449 GCA_018645275.1 Verrucomicrobiota bacterium | reverse complement strand
TAGAGCCCGCCCCCTATGATGCCATCGCAGAATCGTTGGGGCGTGACCCTGACGATCTGCTTGAGTGTCTGCGCGAGTGGAAGCGTGGCAGCGTGCTTAGGCGTGTCGGCGTGATCCTGCGGCACCGTGAGATGGGATTCAATGCCAACGGCATGTGTGTTTGGAACGCCCCGCCCGAGCTTGTAGAGGAGGCCGGCAGGACACTGGCAGGATTTCGCGACGTCACCCACTGCTACCAACGCGACGTCATCCCTGGGTTTCCCTACAATCTGTTTGCAATGATCCACGCGGACCGCTACGAATCTGCTTTGGAGAAATTTCAGGGCCTCTCGCAAGCGATAGGTCTCAGCAACGGTCGCGTGCTGTTTTCCCTGCGAGAGTTCAAGAAAACGAGCCCGCGCTACTTCTGTGAGGATGTCACTGAATGAGAGAGCCGAAGCAATCTGGACCGCGAGTCATGCCGGTTAGCCTGTTGGCGCAGGATCGGAACTGTCTCATCATTGGTGGTGGGCGAATTGCTTTCCGCAAGTTGGGACATCTCATTGATGCGGGCGCCGTCGTCACGGTTGTTAGCCCCGATATCTCAGACGCTATTACAGCGCTGCAAGAGCAGGGGCAGATACGATGCGTGAATCGCCGGTTTGATCCGTCAGACCTTGATGGCGTCTTTCTGGCATTCGCTGCCACGGACGATGTGGCCGTCAACGCGAGTGTGCTTGAAGAATGCCGCCGGCGCGACGTGTTGTGCTGCGCAGTAGACCGCAATTGGCGTGAGAGTGATTTTGTGACCCCAGCGACCGTCCGCAAGGACGAGCTCACGGTATCGGTGTCTACCTCGGGTCAGTCCTGTCGGCGTTCTCGCATGATCAAAGCAAGTCTCGCCCGCCACCTGGACAAGGTGGATAGCGCCGACCTGATGATCATGGGCACCAGCCACGAGTTTCTCTCTGTCAGTGAACGTGAGCCTTATCATCTTGCCGGGAAGCGGCTGGAGATGATGGGAAGCATGTTGATGCAGATCTGGGGCATTCATGAGTTTATGATTCTCAACACCTGCAACCGCATCGAACTTCATGTTGTGGCCGCGGATCACGAAGAGACGCGTTTGCTACTTGAGCGGCTCATGGGGTTTGATGGTCTGAATCCGAGTGGCTACTACGTGAAGCGTGGGATGGATGCATTCCGTCATTCCGCTCTGCTGCTGGCAGGCCTGCTTTCCCAGACGCCGGGAGAGAACCACATTGTTGCCCAAGTGAAAGAGGCGGTTGCTGATGCTGTTGAGCAGGGGTGGGGTGCAGGCATGTTGCAGGGCTGGTTGTCGTCGTCTATGCACGTGGCCAAGCATATCCGGGCTGAGACTCAGCCACTGCTGCGGGACTTCGAAATAGAGGATCTCTGCCTCGACTATCTTGTTGCAGAGCAACCCGGTTTTCTGGAAACGCCACTCATGATTCTGGGAGCCGGTGTGGTGGGGTGTGGCATCGTGAAGCGCTTCCTGGCTCGATCTTCCCGGGGAACGTGTATCTGGTGCTATCACGTGAATCGTCCCAAGATCACCGAGGATATCACGGACCGCATCACACTCTGCGACTTCAATGCGCTTCGGGACGAACTCGCCAAAGCGCCAGCGATTGTGTGTGCGACATCCAGTCCCGGGCACGTGCTGCACCAGGGGCACGCACCGTTCCTGGATCAAGAGCATGAGGTGGCCGTTGTGGATCTGGCTATGCCGCGCAACGTGGCTCCTGAATTGGACGGCATTACGTCCAACATTCACGTTGCAGATCTCGATGATTTGAAGCACTGGTATCGACGCGAGGCTGCAGACATGTCACAAATCATGGAGTGCAGCTATCGGATTGCGACAGAACATCAGGAAATGTATGAGAAACTCACCAGTAGTTTTCAAGGCGGGAACGCGCTCGAGCGCCCTGGCTCAGATTCAGACGACGAACGCCCTGCTTCGAATTGAGGCACTTCTTCCCGGTGTCACGTTTCAGATCGTGAAGGGCTCCTCTCCCGGCGACCGGGATCAGGCGACTTCGCTCACGGCCAGCCCAGAGAACTTCTTTACGCAGGATCTGGACCGGGATGTGCTCTCCGGTGCGTTGGATTGTGCCGTTCACAGCGCAAAGGATGTTCCAGTGCCTGTCGCCGATGGGCTTGACTGGTTTTGGCTGCCGTGGCGTGCGGAACCGCGAGACGCGCTTGTGCTTCGGCCTGGAGTCACGCGGGCTAGTCTGCCGCCAGCACCGCGAATTGGTGTGAGTAGTGAGCGGCGAGAGGCGTGGTGTCGCACCGAGTTTCCGGATGCCGCACTACTCCCGATCCGGGGAAACATCGAGGGGCGACTCTCTCAGCTGGATGCCGGAGATTATGATGCTGTCATCATCGCCGCTGCCGCACTGAATCGACTTGGTTTGAAGGATCGCATTACGGACTGGATCTCTCTGGACTCGCTCCAGGTGCCTGATGGTCAAGGGGTGCTTGCAATCACCTTCCGTCAGGGGGATTCCCGTTTTATGCGGCTGCGTAGCCTCATGGTTCATGCGGTTACATTTATGGGGGCCGGGGTCGGCAGCGCTGAACTGTGCACCGCTGCCGGAATTGATGCGCTTGAGCATTGTGATGTCTGTTTGCATGACACGCTGATGGATCCCGTACTTCTGCAGCATCTCCCAGCTGATGCCATCTGCCTGGATGTGGGCAAGCGCTCCGGCGCGCACGCGGTTCCACAGGAAGAGACCACGCGACTGCTCTTGGAGTATGCCCGCCGTGGGCTTCGCGTGGTGAGGCTCAAGGGCGGTGATCCCTGTGTTTTCGGGCGACTCGCCGAGGAAGTCGAAGCGCTGGATAAGCTGCACCTCCCGTATCGTGTTATCCCTGGCATTAGTAGCCTGAGCGTCATGGGGGCGTCTACTGGGATCTTGCTGACCCGTCGTGGTGTCTCGCACGGTTTTTCGGTGATGAGTGGTCGCGGCAAAGGGGGGACCATTTCTGCTATTGGCTCGGATTCTCGCGGTCAACTGCCGCTGGTTCTCTTTCTGTGTCTCTCTGTCCTGCCCGAGCTGCTGTCTCAACTGCACGCAGAGGGGATTGGTGAGGATGAACCTGCTGCCGTTGTCCTTGAAGCGGGATCGCCCGCGGAGGCCGTACTGAGGGGTAGCGTCGGAACGGTTGGCGATATGCTGGAAGAAGCGCGTTCCGGGCGCGAGCATCCACCGGCCGGACTTGTTGTCATCGGTGAGGTGGCACGGTTTGCCTTCACTCGCGAGTGGGGGGCGCTGCAGGGGCAACGTGTTTTGCTGACGTGCAGCGAGACCCTCCAGCCCGAGAGTCGTCGGTGTGTTGTGGATGCGGGGGGCATTCCCATCTCGCTCCCGCTGATTCAACTTCGTCCGGAATCCCCAGCGACCGCGATTGTCACGAATGCCAACGATTTCGATTGGATCGTGGTAACCTCACCATCCTCAGTTCGGTGCCTCTTGGCTGCTTTACACGAGCAACAGGTGGATGTGCGCCAACTGCCAAGAATTCTCGCCTGCGGACCTGGTACGCTAAGGATGCT
>JABGOW010000220.1:0-871 GCA_018645275.1 Verrucomicrobiota bacterium | reverse complement strand
GGTGCAAGCGGGCTCTTGGATGTGGCCAAGGCGCACATCAAGAGTGGGGATCGCGTTCTCAGGATACGGTCCGACAAGGCTGGACCTGGATTAGCGGAGGCACTTCAGGCTGAGGGTGCGGTTGTAGAGGATTGCTGTTTGTACCGAAATGAAGCTCTACCGCAAGGTGAGTTGCCTCCATTTGAGACCGTCTTCTTTGCCAGCAGTTCTGGCGTTGCTGCATTCACTGATGCATGGGGCACCGAGGCGCTCAATGATAAGACCGTGCTGGCAATTGGCCAACCTACAGCGAAGGCGCTTGTTGCGGCCGGCGTTGAGAATGCACTTGTGAGCAAGGAAGCCACAGTGGAGGATGCTATTGGATGTCTGGCGGCGCACTGTGTGAATGGTTCGTTGGGACCCCCTCTTGAATCCTGATCTTTTTTCCTGCAACCAAGCGGGGCGAGGGCGTCCCGCCTCCATTTAGGGAGCACGGGATGATTTGCAGAAATGGAGCCGGGGCGCCCTCGCCCCGGACAATCTAGGAGTGATGTCATGACAGATGGTTTTCCGTCGATGAGACTACGCCGGTTACGCCGAACACCGGCAGTACGAAGTCTGGTGGGGAGCGCTTTTCCCGGTCCAGAGAAGTTTGTGTGGCCGGTGTTTGTGGTCGAGGGGGAGGGGCGGCAGGAGCCGATTGAATCCATGCCGGGGCAGTTTCGCTACAGTGTGGATAGGCTCTGTGAAGCTCTGAAGCCGGTGCTGGATTCTGGGGTGAACAGTGTCCTGCTCTTTGGTGTTCTCGACGACCGTGAGAAGGATGAGCAGGGAACCGGCGCATACGCGGAAGACGGCGTGGTTCAACAGGCCGTGCGAACGCTTCGGCATG
>JABGOW010000252.1 GCA_018645275.1 Verrucomicrobiota bacterium | reverse complement strand
CGTGACGCAGCAGACGTGTTGGCCGGAAGTTCGGGAAAGCAAATTCTTATTGGCCACAACGACCGCTCCCCGGGAACGGAGGGCACTCATGCGAGACCGGGCGGCCCGGGCGGTCACACCGAGATGCTGCGCGACTTCCGCCGTGGATGCACCATCAGGCCGTGAGCGTATGAAATCCAGTACGTCCCGGTCGGTTTGTGAGACTTCTGCACCCGCGTCCTGTTGAACAAGCGAAAGGGTCACCCGGAAGCCCGTAGCGATCTCCTTGAACTCCGGCTGTGCCAGGCCATGCTTGCGACAGGTTGCCACGATTCGCGGAATGCCGCTACCCCACTGCTCGATCAGACCCAGCTCACCGAAGACGCGGTCGAGCACGCGGTTGCGCAACGTTCATGCTAGGCACCCTAGCTAGGAACGCCGCACCATGTCAACCCTTCCGAGTCCACAGCGATTTGCGATGTCAGCTACGCTCGGGGCTGTTAATAACGTTTTCGCCGTACATTTTTAGAAGTCTCACGCCCGGCCGTCCCCGGTCTCGAGTTCCCGAGCACACAGAGGAGAGGGACACTTGTTGCTCTTCTCTTCTCTCGCCGGAGACCGTTCGAGAAGGTGATGCCTTCTCACTTGTCCCGATTTCTATCGGGAGGCAGCAGCTTCTCGAACTCCCTTCTCCGGTTGGCTAAGCTCTGTGGGCTTGCGGCTCGAGCGAGTCCTCGAGCGGGCGTGAGACATCTCAGACCACGAGAACGCCCAGGGTCATGCCAAAGGAGAGCCCCTTCGCCCACACCACTGAGACTGTTGTCTGATCGTCACTCAATACTGATGGTGATCAGAAGGAGTGTTTGCATGACGACGGCGATGCCGTTCGTAAGCCATAACGCGACCCGCCTGAAGCGCACCCCGTAGAGCGTCCAGAAGATGAAGATAACAAGGAAGCCGGTGGAGTAGATCGGCGAGAGGGTGGACGGCGAATCACTGGTGTATTCCGCATAGACCTGCGTCGCAATGATTGCTGATGAAGTCAATCCGCACACCGTGCCGGCCGCCTCGAAGAATGTTTCTGGAATTCTGTTGATCATTCAATCTCTACTGTTGTTTGTTGCTGAATCTTTGAAGACCTATTCATCAGGACGCTCTGTACTCATTCTGACTCTCCCGGCAGCGTGCCGCCGATGCGGCGGGCCCGGATGTTGGCCCCGCCATTGCGGGTAAACGTGTCGACCGCTCCCACTCCGCCCACGACCACCCAGTAGTTGATATCGCCGACGCCCAGGTTATTGGGGTCGTTGACGTCGCTGACCAGCGTCTGCCACGCATTCCGGGCATCCGTCTGTCCCGCGCCCGGCTGTTCCGTGTTGAGCTGTTCGATCGAAAAACCGTGCCGACCTGACACCGTGACATGATGGGTGTTGCGCTGAGCGCACACCCTGCTGAAGCTGGAGGCATGGTTGGCGGCGAGGAAGTTCAATCCTTTAACATTGCTTCCCAGCGCGATGCTGTCTCCATCGGTGTGTTCACTCACCACGATCCCGTTGTAATAGCCGGTGACGGTCACGTTGCGCAGCACCGTCCAGGCAGCGTTGTTGTTGGCTGGCGTCATCACGCCGCTCGTGCCATGCGTCGGCTCGGAGGCCTGCACATTGTAGATGTCGGTGTTCACGTACACGTTCTCGAGTTTGCACTGTGCCGCGTGTTGCAGGTCGATGCCACTGATGGCGGGGTTGTCATAGGTGCGGACATCCAGGTTCCGGACAATCACGTAGGTCCCGGAGAACGAACTGTATAGCCGCGCGGAAGAATCCTGTGCGGATATGACCGCGGGACCCGACGTCTCCAGGCTCCTAATGATCGTGCCGCTCTGCTGCAACGGAAAGCTGCCGATCGTCCCGAAAACCGGTGCCGGCTCGCCTTCCCCCACGATCTCGACCGTGATCCATTTCGAGGTACCGGGAATCATGATGCGGCCACGATAGACGCCGGCCGGAATAATCATCCGCCCGCCGCCCGCCGCGATCACGGCGTCCAGGCATGCCGAAAACGCCGCGGTGTTGTCCGTGCTATCGTCTCCCACCGCGCCGTAGTCAACTACATTGAATTTGTTCGTTTCCATCGCGTTCACTTTCACGGTTCCGCTCCCGAAAATCAAGCCACACATTGCCATACACACCATCGTCGCTCTCATAATATCTGCCTTTCTGCTAGGTGGGAAACGGCCCGCTAAACGGAACCGGTCGCTGCTTCCCCCTCACCGAAATAAGACCGCCGGCAATTGGGCCGGCCAATTACCGGCGGCCGCTTAATCTCAGCCGATCACGCACCTGCCCTACCGCTTGGGAGCGCAGCCCCCCTTGCGTAGGGTTCCGCATTTCGCATTCGGCACTTGTCCGACGTAACCTTGGCAAAGTCGGATTAGGATTACTTCACGTAGATCAACGTCCCGGGGGCGGCGGGGGGGGCCTTCGAGTCGGTCAGGCGCACGTTGTCCAAGTCTGTAAGCGCTGTGCGCCCATGATTATTCTGCGCCCCGATCAGGATGGCCAGGTTTTGCCCAATGTAGGCTTGCCCCGCCTCAGCCGTAAACGAAACCGAGAAATCCTTGAATGCACCATCGACCAAGTTGCTGCCGTCGGGCTGGTTGTCTACAATTTTGGTCAGATATGTGTCAGTTCCATAACCAAGACGCAGCAGGAAACTGTCATGAGGCGTCGCATCCAACCGGTCGCCTACGGCGACAGTCAGCGTGTAAGTTACTCCCGCCTCAATGATTGCATCGGTAGTCTGCTTGACGTAAGAGAAAGCAGTATTATTAATAGCGATACTCTGGTTTCCGCCGGCTGGTGATGGTAACGGCCCTCCCGTAGCGCCGGTATACTGAGCATCCAACGGGTTCTTGACAACACTCGCAAACCTTGCCCATGTCCAGTCCGCTACCGCAGTGCTAGTAGCATCATCCGCCAAGACCGGATCCTCAAAACTGGGGTTGGCCACCGTGATCGGGGCCGCTCCGGCCGGCCCCGCGAGGACGAGAAGAGTCACCGCCCCCCCGACACAAGCAAACAACTTGCCAGGCAAACGGCTGACCATGTTCTTTCCTGTAATCATTCTATCATCTCCTGATTTCACTGTTTATCCATGAGTTCCAAAATATTTTCCATCCGAACTGCCCGCCTGGGCAATCCGGATCGCCTTGTCTTCACGCATCCATAGGCATGCCCTCCTTCTGGCGACCCATTCCTCATTGCGCTGACCATTATCCGGATTTCCATGAGATCTTTGAATGAACAGAACCTGCAAATACCTGAATAAAACCTGCATGCGATTAAACGGTGGACTGGAGTCCGTGGGTTGCGGCGGCGTAATAGGCGAAAAGAGTCTTGTATTGATTGCATTTATGCCTTACAAAGGCTGCATATTGGAAACGGGAGCTGTAAAGGGGGTGCATGACTGAAATCTGCATGTGGCTGAAAAGGGTGCTTGAGTGGGTGGACCGCAACGGCCTACCGGCCCTCCCTTACATCGGCAAGGCGCCCCAAGGCTACAGGAATGCGCCCGCGCCCCAGCTGGAGTTCGTCTACTTGCTCGACAAGGGAATTACCGACCTGGCGATCGGTAACCGGGTTGTCTCGGTCCCAGCTTTCCATTTCATGCTCCACAATGTTCATCAGGGATGCTTCACGCCGACAATGCAGAGATTCGACTCGTGGTGCCTGTTCCTTGATGTCGCCGGGGATGCGGTGTTCAACGAGCTGGACCTCGAGCCGCTCTTTTGCTCCGCCCCCCTGCCGCTGAACGATGAGGTGATTGCGGCGTATGAGCGCCTGGGCGGCCTGTGCGCCCGATATGGCGCAGGCCCTTTGTATGAAGCGCCGGGCGCCTCTTACAATCCCGCCGCAGCCCGAGCCGCGAATCCCGCTGGGCGCATGCGCATCAAGGCGGCGCTGCTCGGTCTGCTGGCGCTTCTGCTCGATGTGCTGGACGCCGGGGACGAAGCCCTGTCGCACCCCCGCGCGGTACAGCGCGCTATTGAGTTCATCAGCCTGCACTATCGTGATCCGAACATCCGGCTCCCCGATGTGTCACGCGCCGCAGGCCTGAGTCCCGACCACTTCGGCCGCCTTTTCCGTCAACACATGGGCGAGCCCCCCATGCACTATCTCAAGCGGGTCCGCATGAACCAAGCCCGTTGCCTGATCGAAAATACCGACCTGCTCGTGGAAGAGATCGCTTTTGACATCGGTTTCTCAGATCCCTTCCACTTCTCCCGCGTCTTCCGCTCCATCACCGGCCAGAGCCCCCGCGCTTGGCGCAACCGGCAGGGATGACCGTCACCGCTTTCCGCGAAACACCAGATCGCTCTCGCGAGCCGCCCCCCCCCAGCTTCAGGACGGAGCAGTACCCCCAATTGACAGCTCAACGATAGTGACTGAAAAATCGTTCTCGTTGACGTTCGATTCCTTTCTCACACCCTTTGCCCGCCAACGTTTTGCTTTCGCTTCTACTTGAGTAGTTCTTCCTTGGGGTAACAGCGGCTGGATTGGCCACCGCTGAAAACCAAGGAGGAGCCATGAAAAGGGCTGCGAAACGTTTCATCAACTACATCAGGTCGGAGCGGGGCATGAGCCCCGCAACCGTCCACTCGTACAGGGAGGACTTGAAGAAGTTCATCGAGTTCCTGGAGAGTCACTGGGGCCGGTATCTTCTGCCGGGGGATGTCACCCCCGAGATGATCCTGGCGTTCCTCGACTTTCTGGCGAACACGGGATACCAGAAGAAGAATGGCCCAGCATCGCGCGCCAGACGACTCGTCGCGATCCGGTCGTTCTTCCGGTACCTGCTGCGAAACGGACTTCTTGCACGGGATCCCGCCGCGGACATACGGGCGCCGAAGGTTACGCATGCGGAACCGTACTACCTGCAGGAGGACGAGTATTGTGCACTGCTAAAAGGGGCGACCCACCATCCTGATCCGTTCATCGTGCTGCGGGACCAGGCGATGATTGCCACGTTTCTGGGCACGGGTGCGCGGGTGTCGGAGCTCATTCATGCCGACAGAAAGGATGTCGATGTTCATGCTAAGCGTATACGCCTCCACCGGAAAGGCGGGGACATCCAGACGCTCCCGCTGAGCGACGACGTAATCTCGTACCTTCAGCCGTACCTGAAGGAGCGCCGCCACCGTGCCCACTGCCGCGCGGCATTCATCTCCATCAGAGGGCTGCGGCTGACACAACAGGCGATCAGCTCCGCCGTGCGCCGTTGCGCCGTCGCGGCCAGGCTTCCAAAGACACGGATCACTCCACACACGCTGCGCCACTCGTTTGCTTGTGCACTGCTGGCGCACGGGGAAAACCTGCAGACGATCCGTGTACTAATGAACCACAAGAGCCTCTCGACGACAGCGAGGTACTTGCATACCCAGGATGAGCAACTGACTACGGCTGTCAATGGGATTTCCTTGAAATCCAGTTGAAGACGGGTGGTCAGGTTAGCTGTGTCGGTTTCTTTTGGGGGATCTGGCGGTGCTGAGGTCGTAGTAGGGTTGGTTTGAGCCGAGGGGGGCAAGCTTCCCGAGTCCCCGTCTGTTGGGAGCAGGTTGTGGGAAGCTTGTGGTCCCCTCTCTGCAGCCTGCCCCTTCCGCCAGCTCCTCTTTGGCTGGTGAAATTAAGAGAATGGCTCTGCCGCTCTTCTTGTGGATAGACGCAGTAGAAGGGCGACGCAATGACACCTCAGACACTCAAAGCGGTCAACGCAATCCTGGACGCGGACCCCACGGTGGCGGACATTCACAGGAAGCTTGTCATTCGGGTCTGCCGGAACCCCGAGGCCGAAGCTCTCCGAACGGTCTCGCGCGGGAAGACTCGTTTCCTCACTGCACGCGAGGTTGCGGACATGCTGAGAGTAACTCAGCGGACCGTCTGGCGAATGGCCGAACGGGGGCAGCTCACACCGGCCAAGATTTCCCGTCGCTTCACCCGGTTCCGGGCTGAAGAAATCGAGTCCCTCGTTCCATAATAGCGGACCGCCTCCCATAAGAATCCCACCCCTCGTCACTCCCGTTCTGCGAAGCGGGGAAATCGCTCGTTCTTCTGTCCCTCCCAACTGTGGTACTTCTGTGGTACTTCTAAGACCCGGAAATACCACAGTCTATAGGTGACGATGGGTGACTTTGGGTGACCGCCCTTTCGTGGGTCGGATCGATGAGCCTGAGAATGGGGCGCTCATATGCCCGTTCGCGCCTGAAAGCATAAAGCCCTGCATTGCAGGGCTTTAAAAGATGGTGGCGGGGGAAGGAT
>JABGOW010000055.1 GCA_018645275.1 Verrucomicrobiota bacterium | reverse complement strand
CCTTAAAGGCTGGGTTCGTCTCTCGTTGAGATCGCAACAAGTCCAGGGCCTCAGCGCTGAAGAACTCGATCGCTGCCGTAGCATCAACCTCTGACCGTACGCCTTGTACAAACGCAAGTGCAGCCTCCTCGCTCGGTAGAAAAGCCGTGATTCCACATGCCATTGGCGGTAAGGGCGTCAGCTGGACCTCAATTTCTGTGATGACACCCAAGGTGCCTTCTGATCCCACGAACAGATCCAGGAGCGCCATGTCATCAGCTGCATAGATTCCTGCAGCATTCTTGACCGTGGGCATCGTGTAGCCGGGTAGCTCCCCCTCAAGGATCCGCCCCGATTCCGTGTGCAAGGCAAACCGCCGTTCATCTGCAAATGGCGCATAGCCACCCGCACCCTCGCGACCAAGTGCGATTACATCACCATCCATGAGCATGACGCGAAGCGCAGATACATGGGGCCGGGTTGGGCCATAGCGGTAGGTGCGTGCCCCCGAGCCGTTGTTTGCGACCACGCCGGCAAAACAGGCCCCCGACTCCGTGAGATCCGGAGGAAATGCGAAGCCGTCCCCCTGCCGATAGTGGTCAAGTGCACGGCAAGACGAATCGCTCCATCCTCCTGTGTCGAATGCTCTCGTCTGCAGAGCTTCGGAAAGCGCATTAAGCGTTACCCCGGGCTCTACGGTCACGTAAAGGCGACCGTCTGCATCAAACCGCATTCCAAGCACGTGGTTCATCTGGCTTAGATTCAGGATGTGGCCACCATCGGGGGTTGCCCCGCCCGCAATCCCCGTCAGGCCACACTGGATCGTTACGAGCTGACCGTGCTCACTGGCCCAGAGCATGCTTTCCCGGACCTCAGCCTCGCTCTTAGGAAATGAGATAGAATCAGCAGCCCCAACTCTGCGGGACTCATCACTGAGGTAGTCTGGAAACCTCTCGCCCACCTCAGCCTGTATCAGGTTCTCTCGCATCGTACGGCCTCATCCTTAATCGCAAGACAACTACAGCTTGTACTTCCATCGGTCGCGGTGTCGATTGATCGCGTATAGTATGAGAATTAGCAAGCCGCCTGCCAGCGCAATTGCAAGCAACAGCAGTATGCCTCGTTTCACCACTCCGAGAAATGCCCGCAGACCGCCTCCTCTCTTCTCAGGTGCCGTGCGAACCTGGGGAGACTCAGCGACGTCGGGCGATACAGGATCTGCGCTCGCGGCGGCAACCGGAGTCTCTTGCACGGTGATGGGAATAGGCGGCAAATTGGCAAAACCGAACTCCAACAGTTCTCGCGCTTTAGCATCGCGTGTTGGCCGGCTCGTGCACCCCATGACGACGGCGAGTACCCGACGACCATTCCGGCTTGCCGTGGCTGCAATGGAGAATCCCGCGGCCCGATAATACCCCGTCTTCAATCCATCACAACCCTCCACTGATGCCAATAGGCGGTTATGACTCAACATCTGGAAGGTATTATCGCGAAACCACTTTTCTCGCGTGGACGTATATGCGATGGCCTGCGGATGCTTCAGGACCTCAAGCGCAAGTCGGGCTACATCGCGGGCCGTCGTGACGTCCGGTTTCTGGCCTGTGTCAGGCGGCAATCCATGCACGGAGGCAAACTCGCTGGCGACCAGTCCCAGTTCGGATGCACGACGGTTCATCAGCGCGACGAAGGCGTTCTTTGAGCCCGCGATGTGTTTCGCCAATGCCACCGCAACGTCGTTGGCTGACTTAATGCAGAGGGCATTCAGCATCTCATCCAGCGTGAAGACCTCGCCCTGCTTCAAATAGACCTGTGATCCCCCCATGCCAGCGGCTTCGGCATCGACGGGCACGCGTGATTCGAGGGAGAGTTCGCCGCCCTCCACACGTTCGAGGATCAGCAGGAGATCCATGAGCTTCACGACACTTGCCGGATACACACGGTTGTCCGCCCCTTCTTCGAACAGCGTCTCACCAGTGGCAACATCAACCACGATCGCGCCCGTATAGGGATCGTTCGAAATGGGATCAATCGGCGCCCGTGCTCCGAAGGCGGACGCGCATAGCGCAAAGACCAGTAATGTAGAATAGAGTGCTTTCATGCGCGGGAGTATGACACACCCCTAGGAGAAGTGCCACCCCTCTCGTTGCGAAAGCCCTTCGCCCTGCGCAGCGCACAGCGTTCACCACGCAACTCTACGCTTACCCCTTGCGCATCACCTGGCATGTCGGGCATATGTGCGTACTCCGCTGACCTACGACGAGGCGTTCAAGCGTTGCCTCGCACCGTGGGCATGCCTCGCCATGGCGGCGGAAGACTCGCAGTCCGTCCTGGTTGCGGCCCCGCCGACCGGCCACACTGTAGAAGTTGCCCTTGCCCGTCCCGAGCGATGTCCCCATGGAGCGAATACCGCGCCGCAAGACCGTCCGAATTGCGCTGTGAAGCCGCTGAGCATCTGCCGACGCAAGTGTGCTGCTGATTCGGCAGGGATGAATGCCCGCCTCCCAGAGCGCTTCGTCCACGTAGATGTTCCCGAGACCTGCTATGACATGCTGATCCAGCAGTAGCGGCTTTAGTGTCCGGCGGCGAGACTGTAGAATCTTATGGAGGTGCTTTGCAGTGAATCCAGGAGCCAACGGTTCCGGCCCCAGATCCCCCAGCACGGTGTCAATATCTCGAACGAGTCTCCACCGCCCGAACTTGCGCGTATCGACGAAACGCAGTTCGCGGCCATCCGCAAATTGCAGTGCCGCGCGCTCGTGACTGGAGACAGGTTGGTCTGCCCCCTCAATGTGGAGGCGCCCAGTCATGCGAAGGTGAATCAGCAGCCATTGTCGCGAGGTAAGTGGGATGACGATGTACTTGGCGCGACGCTGGACATCAAGAATGCGCGCCCCCACGACTCTCTTTCGAAAGGTTCGCAGGGAGATGCCTTGCAGAGTCCGTGGCCATCCATTTCTGGCCCCAGAGATGGTGCTTCCAACGACCCCAGCCCTGAGGAGGTCCCTGACCACAGTCTCGACTTCGGGTAACTCCGGCATGGCTATCAGGGCTACTCAGTTGCAGTGGCAGATTTCGATTCGCTACTCGGTTCGAAATCGAGGGAAGCCGAATTGACGCAGTAGCGGAGTCCTGTGGGCTCAGGACCGTCCTTGAACACATGACCAAGATGTGAATCACACTTCGGGCATACGATTTCTACGCGCTTCATTCCATGGCTCTCATCAAGTTTCTCGCCGACGGCCCCTTCCGACGCCGCTCTAAAGAAGCTTGGCCAGCCGGAACCCGAATCGTACTTGGCATCCGACGCAAACAGCTTGTGGCCACACCCGATACAGGTATAGCTGCCTTCAGCCTTGTTGTGTAGATACGCCCCTGTACCTGCGCGCTCAGTCGCACCACAGCGTGCAACGCGGTACTGCTCCGGCGTCAGCTGGGTCTTCCACTCCGTGTCTGATTTCACTACTGGGGTTCCTTGTTGCCTTTCACGCACGTTGCGTCCGTCTCCAGGCGCCTGAGTGCAACTCGTAAAGAGCATCAGGCCGGAGCAGAGGTAAACAGAAGCGTTTAGTTTCGTTTTCATCAGCAAATGATACCATGCTGGTGTCCTATGTCCAGGGCCTAGTGTGGTTCGGTTGGCCCTCATTGCGCCGCGCTGTGGAGTCAGGACCTCATGACCAGCCTATAGGGTCCAGCTTGTAGTATCCCTTTAACGCTTCAAAGAGCTCAGGCTGCCTATGCAGAAGCTGCTCTGGCTTCTCAAAGAAGGTCTCGGATGCCACTGCAAAAAACTCGGCCGGATTTGTCGCCCCGTAGCGATCCATGACCGTCTTACGGTGGGCGTCAACACGTTTCAGGAGAGACTGATACTCCCCACCAAGGACGTGCGCCCACGCTCCGTAGCACGAAAAGCCGTCGAGAATCGGCGTGCCATCGGCAGCTCCATCCTCCTGATCAAGTTGGTGGGCGAATTCATGCAGCGTAACGTTCTGTCCGTCATCAAAATTCGTGGCACCGCCTTTGACGCTGTTCCACGAGAGCACAACGGCTCCCGACTGCCAGGATTCCCCAAGCCGAACCGAAGGCGCTTCCTCTACCCCTCCAAAGCCGCCTTTGCCCCTTGCTACGTACGTGTGAGGATAGACGAGGACCGAGCGAAGCTTGGGAAAGCACTGTCCCCCGCGACCGATGAGAAGCAGGCACGCCTGTGCTGCGATCGTCACGCGTACCTCATCGTCAATCTCCTGCCCGCCACATCCCTCGAAGTTCTTTGTGCCAAGGAACACATTGATGTACCCATGGAGCTTGTCGCGTAGTCCCTGCGGGAGCCGCGGATACGGAGGCAGATTGCGTGTCAGAATCTCGGACCACGACGCTGGGAATGGTGCAGCCATGAGAGCGGCGTGCCTGGCCTTGCGATGAACGGACAGGGTGATCCAGAGCATCGCCCCCACCCCAAGTACGACCAGCATTAGCATTCCCGCAACCATGCCTATTGGTAGCGACACGCGGGCTGTTGGTCAAGGTTCTGTGATTCGCTCTGGCTCTATTGCAGATGGCGAGGCGAAGGCTGGGCGGCATGACAGCAGCGTGCTTGCCGCGGTTCCCGCGATGGTTGTGCCCGTAGAGAATCGCATCCCACATGAACGAATCTCAAAGTGAAGTTGATCAGAGTTCGACACGCTGCTAGGCTGTCCAACACTGAGACAGCAAAGCCGATCAGGCGTGTTGGGACGCTGGAGCGCGAAAGGTACTCTCACGAGGTACGTTCATCCGCTGGCGGCAGTTTGAGGCAAGTGCATAGGCGCGAGGGAGAGCGAAGATGATGATTCAGAAGGGTTCAACAGTTCTTTTCCAGGGCGACTCCATTACGGACGCCGGACGCGGGAGGGCAGAACCGCTCTTGGCTAATGACAGCGATGCCCTCGGTGGCGGGTATGCTGCCATGGTGGCAGAGACTTTGCTGGCAGAGGGTCCCGACCGCGAGCTTCAGATCTACAACCGCGGGGTTTCGGGTGACCGCGTCACCTTCATGCGCGACCGATGGCAGGCCGACTGCCTCGACCTGCGCCCGGACCTACTCTCGATTCTGATCGGAGTAAACGACACCTGGCATGGCGTCGCCAGCGGCACCCCCGCGAATGGTGTCGGACTGGAGGCGTTCGACCGCGTGCTACGTGACTTGATCGTCACAACGCGCAGGGCGTTGCCTGACCTTAAGCTGGTGATCTGCGAACCGTTTACAACTGAGGCCGGCGCCGTGCTCTCAATGAACTTCCATCCCGACATCGACGATCGTCGCGACATTGTGCGGGAGATTGCCAGAGAGCATGCGGACGTCCTTGTGCCATTCCAGGAGATGTTCGATGAGCTCTGCGCGCAGGCTCCTGCGGAGCACTGGGCGGGGGATGGAGTCCACCCCTCCCCGGCGGGTCACCGAAAAATGGCTGAGTTCTGGCTCAAGTGTGTCTGCGGCTAAGCATCACTCCGGTATTTTGACTGGAGCCCCGTCATGAACTTGCGAAAGAGCTGGGCCTTGCAGTCACGGTATTGTGCGTGAAACGGTTTTCGGAAGAACGCGCTGAGTTCGTGCTTGCTGATGCGCACGCTTGAAAGCGCGAAGATCTCGAGCATATCCTCCGCCTGGAGGTTGAGCGCAATCTTCAGTTTTCGAAGAATGATATTATTGTTCAAACGCGTCTCCGGGATGGGCTGCGGACCCTCGCGCTTTCCGCGAAATGCCACAATCAGGCCGTTCAGGAATATAGCCAACTCGCGATCATCGCATTCGATGAAATCGGGATCCTCTTCACGCTTGAGCCAGCTGCTCACCTGCGCCCGAGTGACCGTACACCCTCCTAGCACAAACATTGAAATCATCTTCGAATCGCCTAGATCAAGGGTGTAGCGGAGTCGCCGTAGCACATCGTTGTTTGTCGTAGGCATGGTGACCTCCTGGAAATGAATGAACCGCAATCCCACTTCAGCGGGCGTACCATCGTGTTTCGGTAATGAACATATTGCCTCAGGAACTCTAGCTTACGGCATGTCGGCGTGCAACCGCTTCCTTCGACACTCGCTGAGCGTGATGACCAAACGCGGCACCACCACGGAGTGGCAGACGGCCAGAAGAGGGCTATTAGGGAGTGTAGCGCCGTTGGGAAGAAAAGGCATGATACCCTCTTGACATATGTCCGAAACAGTCGGAGGATCAAATCGAAGATGGGGTTCAAGGTGAACCGAACTGCAGGGAAACGCGTCATGCAATGACGCCGCACAACGGTTCACCCGAGCGAGGTTAGCAATAGAAGGAGGCTGTCATGTCACGCATATCTAGA
>JABGOW010000245.1 GCA_018645275.1 Verrucomicrobiota bacterium | reverse complement strand
AGCCACAATCGTCACCGCATTCACGACATAAGACGTCGAGAAGATGTGAGGTATACCCCGGGCAATACCCGGGGCTACGATGATACCGACCCTTCGGGCCGACATACAACGGGGACTGACACGAAAAAACAACTATTAGGGTCCCCCTGCGAACATGGGATTGGCGAGGATTGCGAGGAAGTTGTAGATGCCGTGTACGGTGGCGGCGGTAATGAAGTAGGGGGTTCCCAACGAAACGCGCGGTGGCTGGCGGGTTTCCATGGTCTTCCGCCAGATTCGGACAAGCCCCAGCGAGGCAATCACCGAGCCGGTAACATGCAGAAGCACACAGACAGTCCATCGCCACCTGATGAGCAGCTCTGGAGGCTCGGAAGTGTAGAGCTTCAGGTAGAGCAGGTTTTCCAGGGCTGCAAATCCCACCGCGGCCGCAATGCAACACAGCACGATCTGACTCGGTGAACGAAACACATACGGCCATTTCTCAATGGTCATCAGGGCGGCCGCGGCCTTTAGCATCTCTTCGGCGAGCGGCCCGAAGACCACGATTAGAAGTACGCCCCCCGCTGTGCCGCTCTGGACCTGGCTCAAGAGGGCACCGATAACAGCCCAGAGTCCAGATCCCAACGACAGTGCGAAGGTGATTCCCCAGGATTCCCCCCAGGAGATGCGCGCCAATCCCGCCTCCAGCCACTGCGCATACGTCTGCACTTCTGCAGGACGCTCTCCCGCGAGATCATGGCTGAGTGCGGGTTCATCCCACGCGCCTTGTCCCACGGGAAGCGGCTCATCGGGTTCTGGAAGCTGGGCTGCGGGGGCGGCAACGTCCGACGGATCGCCAACGAAACCGTCACCGCGAAAATGGGGCTCGTTAAATACGGAGTCGTTGGACTTGGGCATGATTTACCCCATCAGACTGGCCGCACATAGGCCGTAGCATAGGCGATAACACTGACAACGACCATTTTGCGCTTCTGATTGGTCACGATACTCCCCCCAATATCAGCCATCTCAAGCCGCAGGTTGCCCAGTGCGTTGAACCCCTTGGCGTGGGCTTGCTCCATCGCGCGCAAGGTCGCTTCACGTCGTGCACGCAATTGCAGTGTTTCGAATGAACGTACTTCGCCTCCGATCAGATTGCGCAATGAGGCCAGAAAGGCCTTGAGGTAGTCGCATGCGATTGAGGCCTCACCAATGACTATTTCGGGTGTCAGGGCGTCTTCCGTCCCTCCGGGAAAGGTCTTCAGGTCTGTAACCAGCATTCCGGCCAGAGCCGCTTCGCGTTGCTCGAGCGCACGCAAGTGTTTTCGTTCCGCATGGCCGCCAGCCAACAAGCCCAATAGCAGAAGGCCACCAAAGACGACAATCTGCACCAGCATTCCAATAAGCTCTTCCATCGTCGTTCTCCCCTACGCGTCTTGTTGAGGGGGCAACGGGGGAGGGGGTGCGGCGATAGCCGCTTCGGCAGTGACGGCCGTTCCGTAGGCGTAAAGTTCTGCCGCACCGGCCGTTACGGCACTTGTCGAGAAGCGCACATTGACAACCGCATTGGCACCCAACTCTTGAGCCTGCGCCAACATCCTCTCAAGAGCTTCGCGGCGGGAATCCGTCAGCAATTCCGTGTAGCCTTTCAGCTCTCCCCCTACCAGGTTCTTGAAACCGGCGGCAATGTCACGCCCGGCGTGCTTCGCACGCACGGTGTTGCCCTGTACCATGCCCTGCACCCTTGTAATTGTATAACCAGGAATCGTCTCCGTGTTTACCACTATCACTGGTAACTCCTTTTCTTGCCGTTCAGTTGAACACGCTACAATACCGGCGATGCTACCGGCAAGAGGGAGCGCTGTCCAGAGTGGTTGTGCTTGGACGTTCTGCGTTGTCATGCAGAACGCGGTTTTGTAGCGGCCCGAGGGCGGGCCGCCTCCATTGCTACAACCAGACCTCTTCTTCAGACAATGGAGCCGGGGCGCCCTCGCCCCGGGTGACGGTTTAGCACTCGAATTGCGCCGCCAACACTAGCGGTTAGGCTTAACGCCGAGTTTGAGGAGGATGGCATTCATGGGGCAGAAACCGGTGAAGCCGAATTGGAAAAGGTTCAGACCAACGAAGGCGGTGAAGAAGAACCAGCCGCGGTGCACCCAGATGCCAAGTGCCAAGCTAGCCATGATGAACAGTCCCGCCACGACGTGAATCCAATCCGTTGCAATCATATCTCGTTTCACGTGTATCTCTCCTTCTTTGTCAGATCTCGCGCGCTTCCGCCTTGCCATAGATCATGTTATAGACCACCGGGATCACCACTAGTGTGAACACGGTTGAAACCAGGAGACCAAACATGAGCGACCACGCCAGCCCGCTGAAAATCGGGTCGAACGTGATTGGCCACGCCCCCAGCAGAGTCGTGCCTGCAGTAAGCAGGATCGGACGCATGCGCACGGCACCGGACTCGATGATAGCATCATGCAACGATTCGCCCCGCTCCCGGCTCTGCTTGATGAACTCAATCAGCACGATCGCGTTGCGCACCACGATGCCACAGAGCGCGATCATACCGATCATCGCTGTCGCCGTGAAAAACACCGGGTTGTCGAATCCACCAACGGGCCGATTTACCAGCACGTTGAGCAGCCAGAATCCCGGCATGATGCCAATCATCATCAGTGGAATGGAGAGCATGATGACCACGGGCAGCAGATAGGATGCGGTCTCATAGACGAGGAGTACATAGAGACCAAGAAGCGCGATAGAGAATGCAATTCCCAAGTCGCGGAACACATCGAGCGTGATTTTCCACTCTCCCTCCCCACGCCAGTCGATTGCAATGCCCTCAGGCAGCGGGTTCTTCTTGAAGTGTGACTGCAGGTTGAGAATGGCGTAGGCGGGTCCGCGGCCAGCGATCTCGGAAGTTACGTAGACCACACGTTTCTGGTTCTTGTGGAAGATCGTCTTCTCAGCCGTCTTCTCATGGAATGATCCGAGCTCCCCAAGCTGTACAACATTGCCCTGCACACCTTTCACAGCAACAGTCTTCAGTAAGGCCACCGAAGAGCGGTCTTCGCGACGTAGGCGTAAGACAATCGGCAACTCATTCTGCTCCGTGGCAATATGAACAAGACCCGCCGTTTGGCCAGCAAGGGCAAGCTGAAGGGAGGAGACCACATTTTGGACGCTGATACCGTTGCGTCCTGCCTTGTCGCGGTCGACTTCAAAAACTACCCGGCGCTGCGTCGTTTCAACCGAGTCATCAAGATCGACAATGCCCTCTTCCGTGGCCAGGCGTGCGCGCACAACGCCCGACGCCGCGATCAGATCGTCGTAAGCATGATGAGGCTGCCCATAGACCTCGGCAACAATCGTGGACAATACGGGTGGGCCCGGTGGAACTTCGATCAACTTGATGGATGCTCCCGTCTGTTCCGCAATGGCGGCAATGTCATTGCGAATCCGTAGCACGAGAGCATGGCTGTCCATTTTGCGATCATCTCGATGCAGCAAGTTGACGCGGATATCGGCAACGTTCGATCCCTGGCGGAGGTAGTAATGGCGCACCATTCCATTGAAGTCCATCGGTGATCCGATACCCACCAGAGTCGTGAAATCCGTAACTTCAGGAATCGTGCGCAGATAGTGCTCCACTTCCCGTACGACGGCGTCTGTAGACTCCAGCGTCGTGGCCTCGGGCGTATCAATTAGAACCTGGAACTCGTTCTTATTGTCGAACGGCAGCATCTTCAGAGGGACGAGTCCGGTTACCGTCAGCCCAATGGACCCCGCAAACAGAAGTGCAACCACGCATAGCAGCGTCACACTGCGGCGACGCGAGTTAATGAATGGTCCGACCAGGCCTGTATAGAAGCGATAGAGGCGGGTCTTGCGAACATCCACCTCATGGCCTTTGTCAGGAGCGCCAAAGCGCAGCAGCTTGCTGGAAAGCCAAGGCGTCACCGTGAGGGCAACGACCGTTGACATCAATACGGCAATCGGGACATTCAGAGCCATCGGACGCATGTAAGGGCCCATCATGCCCGTAATGAAGAACATGGGGGTGAAGGCAATGATGATAGCCAGCGTCGAGAGGATGACTGGCGGCATGATTTCACTCATCGCATTGATCACTGACTGGATCTTCGAGTGCAGGGCCATCTTGAAGTGACGTTCAATGTTCTCGACGCCCGCGATAGGATCGTCCACCAGAAGCCCGAGGGCTAGAATCAGGGCAAACAGCGTGACGCGATTGATGGTATAGCCGAGCAGGTAGTTACAGAGTAGAGTCAGCGAATAGGTAATGGGAACGGCCAGGGCAACGATCAGCCCTTCGCGCCAGCTCATCGTCAGGGCCAGCATTCCAATGACCGTGACCACGGCCAGCCCCAGGCTGTAGACGAGATTGTTCACTTTGTCGTCTGCCGTTGCGCCATAGTCTCGTGTGATGTGGACTTCGACCTCATCCGGAATGATAGAGCCTTGTAGTGCGTCGAGGACGGATTGCACCTCTTGCGCCACCCAGACGGCATTTGCGCCCTTCTTCTTGGCGACGGAAACGGTAACAGCAGGAGAGCCCTGCGCCACACCTTCGCCGGCGGGGCCAATCGAAAAGCGGCTGTAGGTTGTCGCCTCGGCAGGGCCATCCACAACCTCTGCAACATCCCGCAGGTAGATGGGGCGGTCTTCAAGTACGCCAACCATCACGTTATCCAGCTCCTCCACGGTGCGTATAAACGGCCCGGCTTCAACTTGGATTGCGGCGTCTCCCTGTTCAAACTGTCCTCCGGAGCCCTGCACGTTAGAGACGCCCAATGCCCCCTGTATTTCTTGCGTGGACAGCCCATAGGCCGCCAATCGCTCTGGATCGAGATAGGCGTAGACCGTGCGGGCCTCGCCGCCGTGAATCGTGATGCGCGCACTATCGGCAACATGCTGGAGTTTGGTGACCACTTCTTCTGCCACGCGGTGGAGCTGGTAGGTGTCATACATGTCACTGTGCAGCGTAGCGTTGACAATGGGAACATCGTCAATTTCGATGGGTTTCACGACCCAGCCTGTAATACCAGGCGTGACGCGATCCATGTTCTGGCTCAGCTTGTTGTAGAGCTTCAGTAGGCTGTCCTCGCGATCCTCACCCACGAAGAACCGCACGGTTACCACCGCCATGCCCGGACGGGACATGGAGTAGACATACTCGACACCATCAATCTGGTAGAGCAGTCGTTCCAACCGAGACGACACGAGCCGTTCGACATCCTCGGCGCTGCCACCGGGATAGCTCACCATGACATCGGCCAGGGGCACGACGATCTGCGGCTCCTCTTCGCGCGGGGTTACGGTCAGCGCCAGCATCCCCGCGATCAGACTCATGAGAATAATGAGGACGGGGAGATTGCCGCGAAGGAAACTCTCCACGATACCCATCAAGAATGTACGTTTCTCTTCCATGTCTGGATATCTCCTCTAGCGATTTACGGGATTGAGGAGCACTTGCTCTCCGGCAACCAGACCTGACAGAATCTCGACGCGACCTTCGACGCGTGGCCCGGTTCTGACAAGTCGCCGAAGGACGCGGTCACCCCGTACGATCTGCACAAACTCAAGCTGCCCGACGCCGTAGACCGCGCTCGCGGGTAGCATCACCGCATCATGCGGCTCAGATTCAACCCACACATGGCCATAGGCTCCGGGAAGGGCGGCTGTCGCATCTCTGAGTTGGATCTTCACGAGCTGAGTGCGCGTCTTTGAATCCACTTCGCTGACGATCTCAGCGACCTCCCCTGTGAGCGTGCGCTCGGGTTGATCCAATACCGCATTGACCACGCGACCGGCCGGGAAATGCTGTACCAAACGAACGGGAACCGAGACCTCCATCCGCATGCGCGATGCATCATAAACGGAAAGCAGCACCTGCCCTGGATTTGCTAGATCTCCGATCTCAATCCGGCGATCTGTCACAATGCCATCGAGAGGAGAGACGATGCGCGTGTAGGAGAGCATGACTTTGATGCCGTCCACGTTTGCGCTCGCGCCCTTGAATGCCGATTCGGCAACTTCGTAGTCCTGCGGGGTCGTCGCATTGGTTTCGAGCAGACGCTTGGCACGCTGAAAGGCCGTTTCTGCCTGCGCCAACTGCGCTTCGGAGGCCGCGAGCTGCTCACGAATCTCACGCTGATCAAGCTCAACAAGAAGGTCCCCTTCCTTGACCGATTTGCCGGCGCTGACCAATACGTCTTTGATGTAGGCGGAAATGCGGGAGCTCAGGTGGATTTTCCGTTCGGACTGAACCGTTCCCACAACATCAACCCGCGTGTGTACAGTTTCGACTTTGGCTTCAATCGTAGCCGCATCCGCCGGCAGCGCGAATCCGGGAGCGTGCTCCAGCTTGCCCGGTTCCGTTCGTGTCCGCAACACCCCGGCCGTCCATAGCACGATCACGACGAGGCCCAGAAAACCCACCCACAACTTCCACGTTTGCCCTATAAAGCCTGCCATCTTCTGCTTGATATCCATTTCGTTTCTCCCTTCAAAACAAGCGGTTACTGTTCGGTCTCATAGCGCGTTGCCAGCGCTCCGCGTGCACGGTCCATATTGGACAGTGCAACCTGATAATCATATGTCGCTGCCGTGTCCCGTGTGCGAGTGGCTGTGAGCCCCACCTCCGACATCAACAGGACCGTGATATCAGAAGAGCCCTCCTTGTAGCGCTCTCGGGTAATCCGTAGCGCCTCTTCGGCGCTGCTCACACTCTTGCGCATAACACCGAGGCGCTCCTGCGCCGCCTGTGCTTCCAGAACCGCTTGGCGGAGATCGAGCAGGAGCTGATTGCGAATCTGGTCGCGCTCTTGTTCAGCCGCTCGCCACTCGTCCCTGGCTTGATCAACAGCGCCCTGGTCCTGAAAGCCGGAGAACCACTCCCACTCCATGGCGATTCCAGCCAGGTAGCTCTCCTCCTGCTCGCTTAGATCTTCTCCGTCCCAGTCGAACGAGCCAAAGGCATTCACCACGGGCCCCCGCTCACGCTTGGATTTCTTGTAGGTGAGCTCACGTATGCGCACCATCAACTCAGCGAGTTGAAACTCCGCCCGCGTTTTCACCGCGCTATCGCCTTCCATGGATACCGGCATCGGCGATGCAGGAAGTTGGTCGGGAGCGGCAATCCCTGTGTCAGGAACGATATCCCTCCCAATCGCCATGTTGAGGGCTGCGATTGCAAGCTTTCCGCCGTTGCGGGCACGGATGAGATCTTCGCGGGCCTGCGCTGCCTGGACCTCCAGGTTGAGAACATCCGTCTTTACAGCGCTGCCCGCTTCGAATCGTTCGCGGGCCACTCGCAGACTCTCTTCGAGACTCTTGAGCGACTGAGCTTGAACCGTCGCGAATGCCTGGGCTTGCAAAACCTGGTAGTAGCCTCGCGTGACTTCATGAACAAGGGCATTCCGGGCTGCCCGGTACTGGCAATCTGCCACACGCTGCCCGAGCTTCGCCATCGCTGTACTCGCTCCGCGCTGCCCATCGTAGAGGCGGTATCTCAGCGCCAAGCTGAGTCGGATATTTTCGGTATCATCAGGATTGTTGGGATCGAAGGTAGGAGACGTCATATCCAGGCGTCCCTGATTCAGTTGCATCATAAATGACTGCGGGGGATTGTCGGTAATGGTGTATGACGCTCCAGCACTGAGCCTCGGATAGTAGGCGGATCGCGCCTGCTTCAGCGCTGCGCGGGCAGAGGCCACGCGATACAGGGCTGCCTGCGTTCCGGGGTTTGCCGCAAGGGCTTCCCGAATGAAGTGCTCAACAGAGTGACTGGATCCATACACAGTCGAAACAGAAAAAAGCCCTACGGCTAGAAGGAAGACGATACGCGCGTTGCGTGGTTGAATCATGGCAAAACCACCCCCGTTTGTCGGCATTCACTTCGAAATGCCATTTGAACTCAAATGTGCCAAGCCATATTTAGGCAGCAAATGCCTAATTTTGCAATAGGGTTGTGAGTTTGAATGTGCCCCTGGACCACTCTCCCCGCACGTGCCGCAAGCCGTTTCTTCGGGGCGAGGGCGCCCCGGCTCCATTACTGCAAAATAAGGATCTCTTGAAATAATGGAGGCGGCCCGCCCTCGGGCCGCTACAACGGAGCACACATCATGCAATGAATCGCTAACATTTCAGCGGGCTCTATCGCTGTTCACGCTAGACGTCAGGACTTCGCGTGCGCTATGGTTCAGGCGTAACCTGAACTGAACATGACGTCATTAGGAGGAAGAACCATGACCAAGTATGCGTGCCAGACACAACATGATCACGTTGGACACCTTTGCGTTCTCTTCGCCGAGGGCAAGCTGGACGAGGTGAAAGAGCTCGTACAGAACCCACAGTTCATCTGCTTTAACTGCGGACGCGTTGCAGACGATGCCCAGAATCTCTGCAACCCCATGCCGCTGGATAAAAAGTAGAGTATCCCTCAAGTGTTGCCGCCTGAGGAGGCTCCCCCTGCCGGCTTGCCCGGCAGGCGAGAGAGCTTAGATGCCAGCAAGTGCAGCGAACAGCACGTTGAGGCCGTTTGGCGCGAGCATTAGCCCACGGGCCTCTTGTCGCACTTTGCCCGCCTCTGTGGGTGACCGCGGATGGGCGCAGATGGGTACGGATACGCATGCTCTGCTGCACCACCAGCAAAGCCAGCGGCAGAGCCCCAGAAAATCCGGACCCATCCGTGCCATCAGCGGTTAGATTCTGAAGAGCCAGAGGGGCGTCACCGAATGGAGGGGGACCGTGACGTTCGCACGCCACTCAGTCTTTGCCTTCGCCTTAGGCTACGCCGTGACACGTCGGAGCGTGGCGCGTACAGCTCATAGGGACAACCCTTATGTGAAATTCAGGGAATCCCCGATACACATTATGCTTACATCTTCCTGTCGTCTGCGGCATACTACACAAAAGTGTATATGGAGTGTGTGCTTGTTTGGAGGTCGGCCAGTCGGCGGGCGCACAGACATCGGGTTCTGGCATGGCGCGACTGGCAACATTTCATTTGGCCTTTCCGATGGTGCACTCATCAATTGGACACCAGCAGGAAATGCATGGCCCTCTATTCCGAGCTCAAGCTACGCCTATCGCTTTGTCAGCGATCTTACCGGTGATGGAAGGGATGATCTGAACTTCTGGTATTTGCACAGCGGGGATTTCTGGGTAGGGGAGTCTGATGGCTCTTCCGTTCAATTCTCTGTTTTCGGAAATCCACTATAACCAGACTGCGTGTTGCGCTTTGACCGGGAATGGGCAATGTTGGGAAGAACTCGATCTAAGGGTCTGTAGAGAACCATTGTGGGTTCTCAGTCAGTTCTATGCCGCAAGTGACCGATTCAAATGTCTCTTGAACAAGTTGTAGAGTAAACACAGGAATAGGAGATCTGCATTATGAAGTATGCCACGTTTTTCTCTGTCATAATAGGTGTTGGGCTGTGTGTGTTCGCCGTAAACGAGGCCAAAGGGAATATTTGGTTTGATGTTGGACCGACCTATCGCGGCGGCATGAAGGCTGAGACGTCGGGCTCTTCATATTCCCAGGCTTTACCACGAACGCAGAGTGTGCGCTATGAGGAGAGGGAGTTCGATTACTCTCACGGGGCCAGTGGTCGGTCGTTTTCGAACGGTTATGTCCTTCCTGATTCTGGCACGTATGATTTTCTGTCGCCCACGTTCGGCTATACCTGGAACTGGGGATATGAGCAGTCAGGGCAGTACGATCCCGTTCAGCGGACACTAACGCTAAACTACTCCCATGCGCGTGATGTCGCGAGTCTCTATACCGTAACGCCGACTGTGATGCAGGATCGGAACGCGACCTTCTCGGAAACGTTTGATGGCAACGGGGTTGAGTTTCGCGTGGGGTGCCCGCTCATGGAAGCAGAGACCTTTCAGATAGATTTCTGCGTCGGATTGTCAGGTATATGGGATGCGAAAGCACAGATGTCCGGATCGACATTTTCTGAGCACGTTGTAGAAGGGAACTACACGATTTACAGGAGCAATACGGGAACGCTTACGTATGATGTTTCCGGCATTACAATGCCAGCCGCACCGCATGCGGGAGCATCCGGGGGACCTGTGATTCCTTATGGCCCCAGTTCCAGTACCGCCTCTCGCTCGCAGGAATCGACCGTACTGAGGAGCCAACGAGAGTGGACGAACCGCAATTTCATTGATATGTCGATACAGAGCGATATTCATTCGCTGTGGATAGGCTCGCAGTTGGGGGCACAGGTTGGCAAGAGCGTAACCCTTTCCGTGACGCCACGGGTGTCGGCCAACTATGTGGATGTCGACGTGTCTCGTCATGAGACTTTCACCAGGTCGTACTCTGATGGCAGCAGCGCATCACTGGGAAGTTGGTCGGATCGCGGGAGCGAAGGGGAGCTGATTTTTGGGGCAGGCGTTACCGGGGGTGTGAATATCGAGTTCTCCAATGGCCTGTTCGCGGGTGCATGGGGAGGCTACGAGTGGCTGGAAGATGAAGTCAGCGTCGATGTGGGCCCGAACACCGTCGACGTGGATGCCAGTGGTTATGTCGCAGGTGCCGTTGCAGGGGTCCGGTTTGGTGGGTAGCCCAGCATATCCCTCCAAGCAACAGTCAATGCCCATAAGGTTGATTGCCCCCAATGCAGGAGGGCGTAGCCACAAGACATCCGTGCCCATCCGTGCCATCAGCGGTTAGACAGTGCAGAGCCAATGGGTTGCGGCACCATCTTGAGCATTCGGTAAACCAGTTCACCATAACCACTTGTCATCCTGAGCTTGTCGAAGGATCTCGTGCTCTCTCGTCGTCCTTGAGATCCTTCGGCAAGCTCAGGATGACAGAAAGACGCGGTGCACCGAATAGAGAGTGACCGTAGATGGGCACGGATGCTCCATTGGCTGATAAGCTCTTGACTCCTGCCAGACAAGCTGGCAGGGGGCCAAACGTCAGCATTTGAACGTTATCAATTCTCTGCTCGGTAACCCCGTTTCTGCGCCGCTGGCAGAGCCAGCGGCGGAGCCGCGAGAGAATCCGTACCCATCTGTGCCATCAGCGGTTAGATTCTGCAGAGTCAGATCGGTTGACGAGAAACACCCAGGAGAATACGCCGGGCATCCTCGCCTCTTGCCTTTTGGCGGGTGGCGCGCGATACTCGTGGGATGAAAGCAAACGGCTTGATTCTCTTTCTTTGTGCGGCGCTTCTTGCCGCTGCTTCCGCTGGTGCGGCAGAGCTGCAGACATTCTCGAATGTGGTCTTGTCAGCCCCGTTCCATGGCGATGGTGATAGCTTCCGCGTCAAACTTGGCGACCGTGAGGTTACCATTCGGCTCTATTTCGTGGATTGTCCCGAGACCTCCGTCGGCAACAGCACCGATGCAAGGCGGGTACGGGCTCAGACGCGATATTTTGGTCTGACGAGCGGTAAGGAGACCGTTCGGTTCGGCAAAGAGGCCGCCGCATTCACCCAGCAGCAGCTTGCCAAGCCCTTCACTGTGTGTACCGCCTTTGCTTCCGCACCGGGCCGCTCGGCGGGTGGTCGGCAGTACGGGTTTGTGCGCAATTCAAAGGGACAAGACTTGGGCGACCTCCTGGTTGCGAGCGGTCTTGCCCGGGCCTATGGCATTCGTCGGCGTACGCCAGAGGACGTTCCACACGATGAACAGGAGGCTCTGCTCAACGATGTAGAGTGCAGCGCGATGCTAGCCCGTCGGGGGGTATGGGCATCTACTGATCCCGAGCGATTGGTTGCTCTGCGAGCGGCGGCGCGAAAGGAAGAGGCCGAGCTCCGGGCTTTCTACGAACTCGCCCAGGAGCCCCTGACAGCGGTTGACATCAATACGGCAGAAAGTGACGCCCTGATACGTTTGCCGGGGATTGGCGAAGTGACCGCGGCCCGGATCATTTCCGGGCGTCCATACCATGTGCTTGAAGATCTGACCAGAGTGCCCGGCATCGGCGTTCAAACCCTTGAGCGCATCCGCCCCCACGTCACAATCCAGTAGCCCGAATCACCGCTCTTCGAGCAAAACGCCACAGAACTTGCAGTGCGTGGCATCCACATCATGTCCAGCGGTTCGGCACGACGGACACTGGCGCTCCGGAGCGGCCTGCCCCGACCGTGCAGCTTCCACCGATACGATTCCCGTTGGGACGACGATGATGCTGTAGCCCAGAATCATCAAGAGAGCCGCAACGGCCTGCCCCAGCGGAGTACCCGGCGAGATGTCGCCGTATCCAACCGTTGTCAGTGTCACGATTGCCCAGTAGATGCTCGTCGGGATACTTGTGAAACCATTGGCTTCGCCCTCCACCACATACATCAGCGAGCCGAGAACAACCACCATTGTCATCACGAAAAAGAGGAAGACCAAGATCCGCCGTCGGCTCGCTTTCAACGCTAGGCTCATCGCCCGAAGCTCTCCTTCGTAAGATGAGAGCTTCATCACACGGAAAACGCGTAGCACGCGCAAAAAGCGAATCGCGACCAAGTAGTGGCTGCCATGGAACAACAGGCCCAGGTATGTCGGGATCACCCCGAGAAAGTCCACGATACCGAAGAAACTGAAGGCGTAGCGCAGCGCCTTGTCTCCACACCAGAGTCGCACCAGGTACTCCAGCGTGAAGAACACGGTGAACCCCCACTCGAAGGCATAGAAGAACCGGCCATAACTGGCATGCAACGACGCAACACTGTCGAGCATGACCATGAAAACGCTCATGCCAATCACGCCCAGCAACGCGATGTCATAGGCGCGCCCCAGCGGCGTCTCTGCACCGAAGATGATGGTGTTCAAGCGCGCCTTGATGCGGTCGCTTCCGGTTTCGTCGTTCATGGAGACCGTCCTCAGTCGGCTATTCCTTCGTCCAGATACGTGTATTGAGATTCATCTCCTCCACAATGCCCACGGCGAGCATGACATCTTCGAGATACTCGCGCACCATTTCGAAATCCAGAATGGTTCGAAGCACACGGGGCTCGAACATGTTTTTCTTGATACTGAGCGCCATATAGAGATTGGCGTTCACGAACCCGATATGGACAGGTACCTTCATCTTGCGTTTGAATTCAAGAATGCGGCGCATGAGTGCTGTGGAGAGAATGTAGCGCGCCTCAACCTGGTCGGTGGCATAGACGACGAATTCTCTTTCAAATTCGGGATCCTCCAGCTTCACCAGATCGTCTCGGGAGACATTCCAAGACTGCAGTTTCTGCCCCAGGCGACCGAACAGCTTCTCTGCAGAGTCTGGCAGCACCACGGTACGGCCATGAAAGTGCTTGTTGAAATCGGCAACGAAGAACAGCCCCTTGAAAATCGTATGCCACTGCGTACGCCGCCGACCCTTGCTGTCCGTCGTGGTTGTCTTGTATTCCGCATGCAGCTCTGAGAAGCGTATTCCGGTCTTGTCAACCAGCCCTTCAACAAGATCTTCTCCCTTGTAGCGGTCAATACGGTGCTTGAACAGCGTGCTGCTCTGGAACTCACCGCGGGAGACCTTGCCCTGCGGTGCGTAGGTGAGCTCGGGGCTTACATACGCAATGATCGGCCGGATGATCGAGTCCTTGAACTGGCTCTTGAAGCCTCGTGTGAACAGCTGCAAGGCACCAAACGCCAGCGCGGCACCAATCCCCGCAAGCACCAGGGCAAACATCGGCGGTCCACCAGACGCCAGAATCGTGCCCACTGCCCCGAGCACAACAACCGCGATCAGCCCGCATGCGATGCTGGCATTGCGAAGACTGGACTTCCGCTCACCTTCCAGAATCTCCAGCGTGGGACGGAGGTCTTTCTCGTAGTAAGCCTTGAATTCCTCAACTGTTTTCATGCGGTACCCTCCACTCTTGACGCCTATGGCGCGTCCTGACGATCCGTAACCCCGCGCAGATGCGCAGCGGTCGCTACGCGAACAGGCTCTTTACGTCAGGATTCTCGCGTTCGACTTCCGGAATCTCAAAGAGCTGTCGCCGCGTGTAATGCATCATGCCTGCCATGATATTTGTCGGGAACATCTCAACGGCATTATTGAAATCCGTAACGGCGGCATTGAACGCGCGCCGTGCGGCGGAGAGTTGCTCTTCAACTTCGTTGAGCGAGCGCTGAAGATCCTTGAAGTTGTCATTGGCCTTGAGCTCGGGGTAGCTCTCAACCGCCACCATGATGCCGCCCATGGTCTTGTTGATCTCGTTGTTCAGTGTGATGGCTTCGTCAGATGAGATGTTGCCAGAGGTCGCCTTGGCGCGGAGGGCTGTGACATTCTCAAGCAAGCCGCGTTCATGTTCCATGTATTGCTTCACGGCTGCAACAAGATTGGGAATGAGATCGTAGCGCTTTTTCAGAATGGTATCTATTGAGGCAAAAGCGTTTTCAACATTGTTCTTCTTGCCGATCAGCCCGTTGTACATGCCAAAAACAACGACCAACACTACCACTGCGATACCGATGAGAATCAAGATCATGACCACGTCTCCTTCTGTTCTGCTTCCAGATTGATGAAGGCTGCATTCTAGCGTCTAACCCATCCGGATTCAATCGCGGAAGTCATGAGGACTATCCCGGTCTTGAGGTGCGATCGTTGATTTGACTTCGTATAGCTTCTCGTTCTTGTGACCCCCACGACCTTGTGTCGTGGGTGAAAGAGCTTAGCGGCCACCCGCAACAGTCACGCCACCTCCTTTTCCCGCCCTGCCGCCCGCTCGCGGGCGGCAGGGCGGGAAAAGGAGGCTGATATGGGCCATTCGTTTGGCTATTAGGCTCTTTCACCCACCGGGTAAACCGGCGGGGGTCATCATTACGAAGTCAAATTGAGAACTCCTGTGAACACAAGGGCATCCTGCTTCTTGGAAGTGAAACCGGAGAATCATCTTGGTGTGTGGCGGAGATGCCTCGGCAAGCTCGGCATGACAGATGACCTTAGAGCTCTGTCATCCTGAGCGAAGTCGAAGGATCTCCGATGTGGGTTGCCCGCAAGAAACTGGGGAATGTCCAATGGATCTCATGCGTCCCATCCGCCGTAACATCATTCAGGGCGTGCAAGACAGAGCCCGCTGCGCTAGGATTCCACGACTGACGATTTGATACGGTTCCTTTGGGAGCAAAGACCAAGAAGGGCAAGTTGCGCCATGATTTCCATATTCAGTGAGGAATTTCCGTGGTATCTCTTTTTCACGATTCTCTCTGTTGCGTGGGGTGCTTCGCTCGGTAGCTTTCTCAATGTCTGCATCTATCGCATTCCGCTGGACCTCTCCGTTGTGATGCCGGGTTCTCACTGTCCGTCCTGCAAGAAACCGATTGCCTGGTACCAGAATATACCGATCTTTGCGTACCTTTTTCTTCGGGGAAAATGTGCCCGCTGCGGCGTTCGTATCTCTCCACGGTACGTGTTGGTGGAACTTCTCGTGGCGCTTCTCTTCCTGCTAGCCTGGCTGAAATTCGATCTTGTGACGGGGGCACGGCCATTAGGGCTGGTGCCGATCACTGACTTCTGGCTGGTGCCGGTTTACTGGCTGGTTGTCATGGGGCTGGTGCTGGGAACTTTCGTTGACTTCGAGCACATGATCATCCCTGACCGCGTCACGCTCGGTGGTATTGCGTGTGGCCTTGCGGCCAGCATTCTGGTTCCATCGCTGCATGGTCAGTCCGAGATTCTACCAAGTCTCATAAGGTCTGCAATTGGTGCCGGCGCTGGTTTTGGACTGCTCTGGGGGGTTGCCACGCTGGGTGAGTTCATTTTTAAAAAAGAGGCGATGGGATTCGGTGACGTCAAGCTTATGGGAGCCATTGGCGCCTTCTTCGGATGGGAAGGCATTCTCTTCACCGTGATGGTTTCATCCCTGGCCGGCTCCATTGTCGGGATCTCCTGCATTCTGATGGGAAAGAAGGAGATGGGAAGCCGTCTTCCCTTTGGTCCATACCTCTCGCTGGCCGCACTGCTATGGATGTACTGGGGCTCGGAATGGTGGGGACTCTACGTTCGATATCTGGTCGGGAGCTGATGCCGCGTAGCGCGATCGCTTTCGAACCGTTCAGGGAGTCGCTGAGCGCTACTCCAACCCAACGAACGCCTTCACGTATTGCGCACGAGCAAACCCGCTCTTTGCGCCATCCTCAGGTTCGCTGAGCTTGCCTCGGAAGTCGTTGATCGTGTCGAACTGCTTCTTAGCCATCCACGCCTCGATGCCCTTGACAATCTCGCCGACACGCGCTGGACCCTCTTTGTAGAGTACGGAGCAGATCTGTACCGTGTTGGCCCCGGCGAGCAACCCCTTGATTGCCCCCTCGGCATCATGCACACCTCCCGTTAGCGAGAGATCACAAGCAACGCGGTTGCGCAGCATGGCAATCCAACGCACAGGCAGACGAATGTCATCCGGGCGGGAGAAGTTGATGCCAGATTTCAATGCGATTTCATCTGTGTCGATATCTGGCTGGAAGAAGCGGTTGAACATCACGATTGCGTTGATATCCAGGGCTGCGAGACGCTCGACAAAATTCGAGATAGACGAGTAATACGGGCCGATTTTGACCGAGACCGGAATGGTGAGCTTCTCTGAAACGGCAGCCACAAGATCCAAGTGACGCTGTTCAACCTCTGCTGCAGCAACGCTTCCGTCTTGAGGCACATCGTAGACATTCAGTTCAATGGCATCTGCCCCAGCCGCTTCGATCTTGCCGGCAAAGATGATCCAGCGGTCAGCGTCTATGCAGTTCACGCTGGCAATGACCGGAATGTTGACCGCCGCCTTGATCTCGCGGATGCGATCCAGGTATTTCTCTGGCCCAATCTGCATGGGGTAATCGGCACGCAGATACTCATATGCCTCAGCATGCTGATCCTCCTGCAGGGAGTCCACCATGTCCGCGACGTCGGCCCGAATCTGTTCTTCGAAGACTGACTTGAGAACCACGGCCCCAACGCCGGCTGCTTCAAGAGCCTTTACACGCTCGGCAGTGATGGTCTGGGTGGAACTCCCCGCGATGACGGGATTCGACAGGGGCAGGCCCATATAGGAGGTTTTTAGATCCGGCATCATGTGACCTCTCTCTCAGTGCAATTCGTGGCAAGAAGACGATGCCAGCAAGGTATCGGTGCGCCCGCGAACATTCAAGGAGGAAAGCTCCTGGATATTTTCCTGTTCTTGCGGAATGGCATGGCCGGAGATCCTTCCTTCAACCCCGAAGCAAGTCCGGGATGCAGGCACTTCGCTCAGGATGACCGTTTTCTAAGGTTCTCTGTCATGCCGAGCTTGTCGAGGCATCTCTGCCACAACGCGGCCCCCACCGGGCTTGCCCCGGTGGAGCCATGATTGGATCCTCTGCTATTGCTGGGCACTGTAGCTTTCCGAGCCCGGAGCGAGCGATAAGGGAGCTCTGCGCTCTTATCGCTCCTTTTCGGGCTCTTCGTTTCTTGTTCATGGCTTCTCAATAGCCGCACATCAGCGCTCCACCGGGGCAAGCCCGATGGGGGCGGGAGCCACCTAAACGAGCCTCAACTGAGCGCTGTGCGACGCTCCACGTCACGTTAGCCTCTGAATGAGCTCTCCATGTTGAGGGAAGCGGTTGTAGAGTTCGTCTCGCGAGGGCATTTCGAAACCACCCGCCCTCGGGGTGGGGGAGCAATCCCAGTCGTTCGATCCATGCGTTTGCGGTCATTCGCCTTTCTCCCTTTTGATGTCATTCAGGTGTTCGCCGGCCAATTGTCCGCATGCAGCGGCAATATCGAGTCCGAGCGAGTAGCGCTGGGTCACTTTGAACCCCGCAGATTTCAGGCGGTTGGCAAAGGCCACGCGAGCGCATTGAGGGGTTCCGTGCCACGAGCTGCCCTCGAATGCATTGTAGGGAATAATGTTGATGTGGACGGGGAGGCCTTGCAGGTAGCGGCATAGGGCGGCGTAATCCTGCTCCCCATCGTTGATTCCCTCAAGCATCAGATACTCGATCATAACGTCGCCATTCGCGCCAACGGTTCGGATGGTGTCCTGCAGGGCCTCAAGGCTGTACTGATGCGCGATTGGAAGGAGACGCTCGCGCACGGCCTGGCGGGCACTGTGTAGACTGAGCGCCTGCTGCACATTCGGAAACTGCTCTGCACAGCTCAGCATGCCTGCTGGGATGCCAACGGTTGACACCATCAGACGCGACTGCGAATAGTCGAATCCCGCTGGTGCGCTCAGTAGCTCCAGTGCCTGAAAAAGCGGCTCTGTGTTGAGAAGCGGCTCTCCCATTCCCATGAACACGATATTTCGAACCGTGCATTCCTCTTTCTGCAGTAACCGATTGGCCTGTGCCACTTGATCAAGCATCTCGTCACGAGTCAGGTTGCGGATGAATCCAAGCGCTCCAGTCGCACAGAAGCCGCACTTGCAGGCACAGCCCACCTGCGAGGAGACGCAGAGCGCGGTTCGCCCGCTCTTCACCCGTAGGATCACACTTTCGATCAGGAGCCCATCGTGAGTGTGAAAGCCGAGCTTCGTGGCGCCATCAACCGCGGAATCATGGCGTTCTGAGAGTTTTAGCGGCTCAAAACAGAGGCTCTGGCTGAATGCCGCGCGGGCGGCTTCGGGCAGGACAGCCAATGCGGACTCCTTTTCGAACGCTTTCTTGTAAAGGGCATTACGAAAGCGCTTCAAGTCGAACGGCTGGATCCCCGTTCGCTTGCGCAGCGCCTCAAGACTTGCCTGATCGTACACTGAAATCATGAGCCCGGTTCCCCCTCAACAGTGCCGGTTTGCTCTGGCCCTAGCAGACGGGCGAGTAGCGCAGCGGCTGCGGCATAGATGCCGGGCGTCGTGCTTTCGCGCGGCCCGGCTATATTCAGGATGGTAATGTGGCGGAGGCAGAGCCACTCACGAATATCTGGGAGGCTGACTTCGCGGTCCAGATCGACGATGGTGTATGGACGGTTCCACTTCTGGGCCATGGCGATGGTGTAGGCGGTTCCGCCTGAGGGCTCACCTCTGGTGATGATCAACGTCGCTGCTGAATCTCGGACATTCTGTTCGGTGCGTTCGTCGTACGCCGAGCTTTGGGTCTCTTCGAGTGGGTAGTGCCGCGGAAGAATGCCGTCTTCGGCACGCCGACCTTTCGGGCACCATCCCCCTGCTGGCAGTCCACCCGAAAGCGCAACATCCAGAGCAGCGCGGTCTACGCCCGTCTGTCCACCTGAGATGATCTTCATGACAACGCTCTCCCCGTCTCTATCTGGGTTCAATCCTAATCTCAGTCCTGCTTCACATGACAGCGCAAAGGACCTCTTCCCGATTGACACATAGGGGAGGAGACTTAACACTGCTGCCGATATGCAGGCAATCATCATTACCACGTTGTGCGTTCTCGTCGTCCTCCTCATAGGTGTTCTGATCTGGGTTCTCTTGAGGAACTCCGGGAAGAAGCATGACGAGGCAGCCCTTTCCCTCCTTCAGAACCAGGTTAGCTCCGGACTTGGGCAGTCCGCTCAGCAAATGGATGCCCTACGCAAGAGCGTGAGTGATGCCATTGGTTCCCTGTCCCAGCAGGTGGCCGGCACAATCTCAGACTCAAATAAGTCCATTCACGCGCGCCTGGACAATACGCATCAAGTCGTTGGCGATGTCCGCCAGCAGCTTGGCCTTCTGAAGGAATCCTCCCGGCGTATGCTGGAAATAGGAAAGGACATCTCAAGTCTGGAGATGATCCTGCGTCCGCCAAAACTGCGAGGCGGTCTCGGAGAGCTTTTTCTGGCAGATCTGCTTGCCCAGATCCTGCCCCCCAATCATTTCGAACTCCAGCACCGGTTCAAAGGCGGAGAAACCGTCGACGCCGTCATTATGCTCCGCTTGGGAATGGTTCCCATTGATGCCAAATTTCCCCTCGAGAACTTTCGTCGCGTCCTCAGTGCAGATTCAGCCGAAGCGCGCAAAGCACCGAAACGCGCGTTCATAAAGGACGTGAAGGGACATATTGATGCCATTTCCCGGAAATACATCCGAATGGACGAGAATACCTTCGATTTCGCGCTCATGTACATTCCAGCTGAGAACGTCTACTATGAGACCATCATCAAGGACGATGCCTTCGGGGGTGAGATGTCGCTTTTCACCTACGCTCTTGAAAAACGCGTGATTCCCGTTTCGCCCAATAGCTTCTATGCCTATCTCCAAACCATCATTCTTGGTCTTCAGGGGATGCGTATTGAGGAGCGATCACGCGAGGTTATTGAGAACCTGGCCCGTCTCAACAAGGAGTTTGAGCGTTTCAGTGAAGCTTTCAGGCTCGTAGGGCAGCATATGGACAACTCAGTAAAGAAGTATGCAGAGGCCGAAAAACGATTTGGAAAAGTCGAGAGCAAGCTCCAGCAGATCGACGGGCTAGCAAAGGGGCTTGAGTCCCCTGCCAAAATTGCCTCAGGAGACTCCACGAGTGCGGGATTGGCTAATCCGCAAATAGATTGACATTCCTAGAGATTTCAGACAACGTCCACGTACTAATAGTTCGGACCGATTTCCACTTGTTAGCTATCGTCTAGCGGTTCTGGGAGGCCACAATGGGCAAGTTTTTACGTATACTCGTCGTTCTTATCTTACTACTCACCATCGGTTCGCTGACTCTCGCGTGTCTGCTTTTCACGAAGCGCGAGATCCTCAAAGGGCGGACGCAGAAACTCGAGAACGGCCTCATTAAGATAGCCCGCACCCTTGAAGCAGAACCTCCTGCTGTTCCCGAAGAGCCTGAATCTTACCCTGCACGCGATGTTTCAGACTGTACTGAGGAACCCAATGATAATCCGACTCGCTCGGAATTCTGGAACACGTATAAGACCGAATTAGAGTCTCTGGACCAGGATATTGTCGACCTCAAGTCGCGTACACGCGATCTCATGAGCTACTATAAGATCGACCCCGTCACGACAAAACCAGCACGCGATGCCATCTCCGGATTGCGGATCTCAGAGGGCGACGGCACCACTCAAGGCGTCATTGATGATGTTCTCGACCGAGCCAAGGCTCAGTATGACTTGCTCACCGAAACCCGCCAGCTGCTCACGACCCTGCGTATCGAGCTCGTCGATACGATCAATGAACTGAATGGCCACAAGGCAACCCTGCGCGAGAAATTGGCGCACATCGTTGATCTCAACAACCAGATCTCCGCCCTGAACAACACGATCTCTGATCTGCGCAGGCAGATCGAGGAGCTCACCGAGAATATCCGTTCTCTTGAAGGCGATGTCGCCAACCTTCAGCAGGAAAAGACGATGCTTGAAGAGGAGAATGAGGGCCTCAAGATCAAGGCCGAAGAACTATCAGGCATCATTCAAGACCTTCGCGGGAAGCTCGATATCGCATCCCGCGGTGGTGGCGGGGGCATCAACATCGGTGCCGCTCCGGGGGCTATCGCGACAACGCGCGTTGACATTGGACCGGGTGTCAAGGGTGACATTGCAAGCGTTGACCAGGAACACCTCTTTGTCGTGATGAATCTTGACCAAGCCTTCATTGAGGAGCTGCTTAGCGTGCTGACAGATGGCCGTCTGCCACTGATTGATCTCCTCGTGAAACGTGGTGAGGAGCAGTTCATTACCAAGGTACGTCTCCGCCAACTCAAGCAGGGCCAGAATCTAGCCATCGGCGATATTCTTTCGGACTGGCAGCAGGGGCCGATTGAAGTGGGCGACCTGATCTTCATACAGTAAGGACGTCACGTTGAGACTTGCGCTTTCTATTGCCCTATTTGCCGCGATCACCCTAGTGATCGGTTGTGCTACTACGGACGATTCCGACATTCCGTGGGCTTCGCCAGCCTCGTGGGAAGGTAGCCCATACATCCCGGGACTCTCCCAATAGACAAAAAAATGGGCTCTTCACGGAAGTGTGTAGCTCGATAGGTGTTCTGCTGGCGATCACACATCGGCTGCGATGAGGATTCGGACGAAGCCGTTCGGTTAAGGGTATCCGAGTAAGAGTGTCGGTTAAGGTCGCGACGAAGAGTGCGTTTAAGTGTTTGCTTCGCTCTTCCCTACACTTTTTCGTACACTTGCTCGCATTCTTAAGCGCCACCCTTACTCGGATACCCTTAACCGACCTGCTTAATCGGTCTCTGTATAGAAGATAACAGGCCCTCAACTACACACTTCCGTGAGGAGCCCCATTTCTAGAGTCTTGAAGACTTATGCTTGCTGTTTGATCAGGTACTCCGCGATCTGAATCGCGTTCAGCGCTGCGCCCTTGCGAATGTTGTCACCCGCCACGAATAGCGCCAGACCATTCTCTGCGCTGTCGTCGGGACGGATGCGCCCCACCAGGCAGTCATCTTTGCCAGCAACGTCGAGGGGAAGGGGATACTCTGCCTCAGATGGATTGTCGACCACCTGAACGCCGTCTGCGGCACTCAGAATCTCTCGGGCCTCCTCCGGGGTCACCGGACGCTCAAACTCGATATTGATGGCTTCAGAATGGCCAAAAAAGACCGGTACCCGAACGCAGGTTGTGGACACCTTGATTTCGTCGTTCCCAAGAATCTTGCGCGCCTCAAAGAGCATCTTGGCTTCCTCGCTGGTATAGCCCGGCATCTCTGCTTTCAGGCCGCCAATCTGGGGAAGTACATTCAGAAGAATCTGATGCGGATAAGCCTCTTTCGTCAGCGTTTCACCGGCAACATACTGCTTGAGCTGGTTCTCGAGTTCCACGATGGCATTTCGTCCCGTTCCAGAAACGGCCTGGTAGGTGGAAGCAACAATGCGACGGATTCCTGCCGCTTTGTGCAGTGGGCCCAATGCCATCATGGCAATGATGGTGCTACAGTTTGGATTTGCAATGAAGCCCTGGTGATCCTTGAGCGCATCGCCATTGACTTCAGGAACGACCAGCGGAACACGGTCATCCATGCGGAAATCGTCGCCATTGTCGATGACCGTAACACCACGGGATACGGCTTCCCATCCGAAGAGCTGCGAAGCCCCCTTGGATCCCTCGGTCCCTGCAAAGAATGCGAAGTCGAGGCCATCAAAGGACTCAGGCTTGGTCTCAACAACATGGAAGGTCTCGCCGGCAACCGTTTCATCGCGCTCACTACGCGCCATAATGCGAATCTCATCACACGGAAAATCGCGCTCTCTGAGAATCTTCACCATTTCGGTACCAACGGCACCGATACCGACAATACCTACTTTGTATCGCTTCATCGTCTTTCCTTAGATCAAAGGCCTTCGGCGACCAGGTCGCCCACTTCTGTTGTACGGTACCCCATGCGGCCGGCCGCAAGGCTCTTCAGCTTGTTCGCCGTGACATCGGCCACACACTTCTCAATCGCTATAGCAGCCTCAGTTTCACCGAGTTCATCCAACATCATCGCTCCCGCACAGATAGCCGCGAGCGGATTGATGACATTCTGTCCCGTGTACTTGGGAGCAGATCCACCGATAGGCTCAAACATGCTCACCCCTTCAGGATTGATGTTTCCGCCTGCGGCGATTCCCATGCCGCCCTGTGTCATGGCTCCAAGGTCCGTGATGATATCACCGAACATGTTCCCCGTTACGAGAACATCGAACCACTCGGGATTCTTGATCATCCACATGCACGTTGCATCTACGTGGTAGTAGTCACGCCGGATGTCACTGTAGTCGGCTTCGCCCATTTCGTTGAACACGCGTTCCCAGAGGTCAAAGACATAGGTCAACACGTTCGTTTTTCCCACCAGACCAAGCGTATTGCGGCGGCCTCGCTTGCGGGTATACTCAAAAGCATATTTCAGACAGCGAGCCACTTGGTGATAGGTGTAGACCATGCTCTGTACGGCGACTTCATTCTCTGTACCCTTCATGGAGAATCCACCGGTCCCGGTATAGATGCCGCCAGAATTTTCACGTACAACGACGTAATCGATCTCTTCGGGGCCTTTTCCCATCACAGGAGTCTCGACTCCAGGGAACAGCTTCACGGGACGCAAGTTGATGTACTGATCGAGCTCAAAGCGCAATTTTAGGAGAATGCCCTTCTCAAGAATCCCTGGCTTCACATCTGGGTGACCAATGGCACCAAGAAAGATGGAATCGAATTGCTCAAGCTCACTTGCAGCACTTTCCGGAAGAACTTCATTCGTTCGGATGTAGCGATCGCCGCCGTAGTCGAAATCGGTGAAGTCCAGTTTGAAGTCGAACTTCGCCGCAGCGGCCTTCAATACTTTCACGCCTTCTGCTGCCACCTCTGGCCCTGTACCATCTCCACCAATCACCGCAATGTTGTATGCTTTGCTCATCAGTATCGCTCCAAATTAGAATCTTCCCAACCGCGCGACTGCGCAATCAACTCCCGCTCAAAGAGAGTCCGCACACGGTACGATAGTGATATCCTCTCTGCAAGCTCTTCTGCGGTGAGGAGACGAGGGGCTTGCCACCCGTAGCGCCGAGAAACGAGGAGCGAAGGATGGTTGCCCGACTAGGACTCGAACCTAGACAAACGGTGTCAGAGACCGTTGTGCTACCATTACACAATCGGGCAGTAATGGAATGAAGGCGCGTATTCTTACTCAGGTCCGCGCCGTTAGTCAACCCTCATCGGCATCAAAACGTAGAGGAACGGAATATCGCACTTGATCACCCCTGGACTCAAATTGTCCGTGAGCTCAACGGCGATCTCGTCGTTAGCCAGATTCTTGAGGGGATCCATCATGTAATCGGGATTGAAGGCCACGGTAATGGACTTCCCGGTGTACTTGATCGGAATCGTCTCACGGGCTTCGCCAACATCCGGCGTGCTGGTGAGAATAACGAGATTGTTGTTCTCAAACGTGAGCTTCGTTGCACTGGCCTTGTCAGCCGTGATGAGCGATGCGCGTTTGAGTGCCGTCAGCAGAGCTTCGCGTTCAACCGTCACGCGCTCTTCACACTGCGCCGGGATCACCTGCCGGAAGTTGGGATAGGTCCCGTCGATCAGCTTTGATGCCACCATGATATCGCCAAACTCAAAGATGATCTGGTTGTCTTTTGCGAAGATACGCAGATCTCCCTCGTCCGCGAGCACATGCTGAAGCTCGTTAACAGCCTTGGAGGGCAGAATCATGTTGGTCTCTGCCTCCGCAGGAAACTCGACTTCACTCTCAACCAGGGCCAGTCTACGACCGTCAGTGGCAACCATGGTCAACTTACCCTCTTTGAAACTCAAGAGAACACCGTTAAGTACATATCGAGTCTCATCAGTTGAGGCCGCATAGGATGTCTTCTTCAGCATCTCACGAAAGACGCCCTGATCCAGATGGTAGCAGAAGCTGCCCTCATCAGCCTCCGGCATCGGGGGAAATTCCTCGCCGGCCATTCCCACAATCTTGAAGAACGAGGAGCCGCAGGTAACGGAAGCCTGGTCTTTCTCATCAACGTCGAGTTCTACTGTGCTTTCGGGCAGTTCGCGGACGATGCTGGAAAGGCGACGAACGGGAATGGTGGTACTACCCTCTTTGGCAATTTCACCAGCGACTTTGCTGCGTACGCTGACCTCAAGGTCGGTAGCTGAAATTACAAGACCACCCTCTTCTGCACTGAGGAGCGCGTTAGAGAGAATGGGGAGCGTGCTACGAACGCTTACAACATTCTGGACGCTTTGGAGCCCTGCCAAGAGGGACGCTTTGTCTATGGTCAACTTCATCTCAGGCCTCCACCGATGCAAGTTCTGATATTTATCTTCAAGAGGATATGACTTAATAGCCTATTAACTTAATCTATTCAACTTATTATATGCTGTTCATTCTGTTCATAACCCAGCGCAGACCACGACTGGCGCAGAGATACGCCCCCTCGAAGCTGTTGACGGAGCTGTCAACGACTATCAGAGAAACACTCATAAGTGAAGCACCGTTGAATAAGTAATGAGCTATCACCAATCTGTATCGTGGTTTTGAACATGTTATGAAATGCCTCGTTTCATCCTATTCCGATGGCATTCAGAGACATCGTCTATGCATTTCGAGTGTGCAATTGGGTTTCTCATGGTGCAGATCAGACGGCCATTTGCCGGATTAAGCAAGGGTCTTACCGAGCTTACGGGAGATATCAACGACGTTGCGCTTCAAATCGCCATCGACATCCATGCGACTCTCAATGCTGCGGTAGGCATGTAGCACCGTGGCATGGGTCTTTCCGAATGCCGTTGCGATGTCAGGTAAGGAGGAGGGAGTCATGCGTCTACAAAGATACATGGCCACCTGACGAGGAACCGCAATGGAGCGTGGACGACGAGAGCTACTCATATCAGCAAAGCGGATATCGTAGTGCTCAGCCACAGTACGTTGGATGTCTGCAAAGCTCAGATCGCCCGCCTTCTCCTGTTCAAGCGTATCGCGCAAGAGGCGTTGAAGCGAATCCAGAGTCAGAACCTGGTTGGTAAGTGAAGCGTACGAGACAGCCCGAATCAAGGCACCTTCCAGGCGCCGCACGTTGGAGCGGATGTTCTCTGCTATGAACGTCATCAGTTCTTTCGGGAGCTCAACATCCATCTGCTTCTGCTTGTAGCGCAGAATCGCCATGCGGGTTTCAAAGTCCGGCTCTTCCAGCTCGGTGACCAACCCCCACTCAAAGCGGGACACAAGTCGTTTCTCCAGCCCCGTGATTTCGCTGGCCGGCCGATCGCTGGTCATAATGATCTGTTTGTGCGAATCAAAGAGCGTATTGAAGGTATGAAAGAACTCTTCCTGAATACGATCCTTGCCAGCAAGAAAGTGGATATCGTCAATGAGCAGTACATCAGCTGTGCGATAGCGCTTGCGGAACTGTGTCAGGCTGCGATTCTGCAAGGCGTCAATGTACTCATTGAGCATGGTTTCTGAAGAGAGATAACGAACGTTACGCGCCTTGCCGCTATCAAGAACGGACTGACCGATCGCCTGCATCAGATGGGTTTTTCCCAGCCCCACACCACCGTAGATGAAAAGTGGATTGTATGCCCGACCGGGCGCCTCGGCGACAGCAAGTGCTGCGGCGTGGCCGAAACTGTTAGACGGGCCCACGATGAAGGTATCCATCGTAAACTTGGGATTGAGCGAAGGGGTGAACTTTGGACTCTTCGGAGAGAGACGCTCTCGGATGGTTTTGCGCTCCTTCTTCGCCGGGGTTGGCTCCGTGCTACTCGCTGCCCGAGCCTTTACGGTGAAGCTGATCTGCCAATCTGTAGCAGAGACCGACTGAAGCGCCTTCAGAATCAATGGGAGGTAGTTCTCTTCGAGCCAGGACTGGTAGAAATCGTTGTCAACAGCAAGCGTCAGGTTGGAGCCTTCTAAGTCGACGGGATCAATAACGGCAATCCAGCGGGAGTAGACATCGGCGTGGAGTGCCTCCTTGAGGTACTTACATGCCTTGTCCCACAGTGCAGCAGATGGCATCATTTCCACGATTTCTCACTCCCAAGCGGCTTGTTTTCTTCTCGCAACCGGGGCGATCATAGCCCCAGACCACCCCTCAGCAACAAGAAAAAAAGATGTTAACATATAAACAGGTTATTAACAGCTCGTCTTAACACAGTCCAAACAAGGGAGTTGTGGAAATATGGCCGTCTATGGACGTGGAAAGAAAGTGGGTTGACGCGTTTCGTTTCCATCTCCGGCATGACGTTTTGCGCTGCACGCTGCGCTTGGCGAGAGAAGCGTGACCTCGAGAGCTAACGCTGCGTAGGACTCTGTCAGCTCTGTGTTGAATGAAGTACTGTAACCTGTTGATAATATGTGAGTTATACACTGTACTACAAACAGAGTACCATTTCCATAGCGCTTAGGGCCCCAGTTTCATTCACATGGGAGCACAGTCGACACAAGTTCCAGACCAGTAAGTACATCGCGCCTTGAGTTGGGCTGCCATATGCAGTAACTGTAGTGCGTATCTCACAGAACCCTAATGTGACGGATCACGGGGCGATTAAGATCATGTCGAGGCAAACCACGGAACCATTAACAGCCAGAATTCTACTGGTTGGAAGCCCAAACAGCTGTCCGGATATCCTTTACGCGACGGGCTTTATGGCCCCGGACCCCATTGTCTACGCAGAAATAGGCCGCCGCAAGCTCATGGTGGTATCCCAACTGGAATGGGGTCGAGCTTCGGGCATTGGCAAAAAACGGACCATTGAGGTGTTCACGCCACAGCAGCTGGGCGTAGATGCGTCCAAGCGTGGATCTCTCGCTGCGTGGATCGAGTCGCTTCTCAGGCACGTTGGCGTAAGCGAAGTCTGTGTCCCTGGCGATTTTCCGCACGGTATCGCCTGTGCGCTGAAACGAGCGCGGTTCAAAGTGGAGCTGCTGGATCGACCTCCTTTTCCTAAGCGGCGATCAAAACGCCCCGAAGAAGTACGCCACATTGCCCAGGCGCAGCGAGCTGCGGTCATTGCCATGCGTTCTGCCTGTGCGCTGATTCGAGGTAGCGATATTGATGCCCGGGGAATACTGCGGGTTAACGGGAAGCGTTTGACGTCCGAGAAGGTGCATCGCCACATTGCCGGCGTACTTCTCGCCCACGACAGCTTCTGCGCAGAGACGATTGTGGCTTGCGGCCATCAGTCTGCAGATCCGCACGAACGTGGACACGGCCCGCTTACGGCCCACGCTCCCATCGTCATCGACATATTCCCACAGCATTTGAACCATGGCTACTGGGGAGATATCACGCGCACGGTGCTAAAGGGAACAGCATCCCGGGAGTTGAAGCAGATGTATGCGGCGGTGAAAGCAGCGCAGACGGCAGCGCTCCGCGCTGTGTGCCCGGGGGCATCCTGTTTGAGCGTACACCGTGAAGCTGTAGCAGTCTTCCACCGCCGTCGATTCGAAACACGGCGACAATCTGATCGTGCGGTTGGGTTCATTCATAGCACGGGGCATGGCGTTGGACTCGCTATTCACGAAGCACCTTCCTTGGGGGCATCGCGCGAACGCTTAAGGATCGGTGACGTGATCACCATTGAGCCCGGGCTCTACTATCCTGCGCTTGGCGGGATCCGTATCGAGGACACCATTGTCGTGACGCCGCACGGATGGCGTTACCTGGCACCTTGTGAAAAGCACTTTGAGTATCAGTAGCCATGCGATAAATGGAGAAGGCGTGCAATAGAACGGGCGACCAGCACGTTGTAGGTCCGAGAGGAGATGGAATCATGAAGAACGTATTTACGATGGTGGTGCTATCGGCACTGTTGACACTGTGGGCTGCTGGTCAGGACTTGGAGACACCGCAATCGCCGGCGGGAAGGCGTGACGGCCAAACAGCAAGAATGCGGCAGGGCCACGGAGGAAGAAAGGCTGAGGGTGGGTTGTTTGGAAGAGCACTTCAGAACCGCGAAATTGCTGAAAAGCTGGGGTTGAGCGAGGAACAGCGCGATGCGATCCGCGAGCAAGTGGAGGATCTCAAGCAGGAGCACATTGAGCTGAAGGAGAGGTTGGAAGCCGCCGCCATGAATCAGGCACGCCTGATGACCGCTGACGATCTTGATGAAAGCGCGCTAATGGCCGCTGTTGAAGAAACAGGAAGGATTCATACTCAGCAGGCGAAACTTCGCGTTCGGCATCTGTTGTTCATGCGCCGTATCTTGGAGCCTGAGCAGGCCGAGGCTCTACGGAACATGATGCGAGAGCGCCGTGGCGCTGATCATGACGGGGCTGAAGGCGGGCGGAAGGGGCGTTTCCAGAGAGGGCATGAGGGCGGTCCCCCTCATGAGGGCGGTGGCCATGATGATGAGCGAAGGCCCCCTTGGCGTACGGAACGCCTGCGCCAACGCGCCGCCGAAGCTTCTGAATAGGACATCAAAACGCGCACGCGAGTTAGTCGATGCGTTCGATATCGGCCCCCAGCCGACGCAGCTCGCGGTCTACATGCTCATAACCGCGGTCAATGACCTGCGCATTTTCTATGATGCTCTCGCCCTTGGCGCATAGCGCCGCGAGCAACATAGACATACCCGCACGGATGTCGGGGCTGGAGAGACGTGTGCCATGTAGTGTTGTTGGCCCGCTCACCACGACACGATGCGGGTCACACTGCACGATGCGTGCACCCATCTCTATCAGACGGTCTACGAAGTACATTCGGCTCTCGAACATCTTCTCGAAGAAGAGCATGGTGCCATGGGCCTGTGAAGCCAGAACAATGGAAACACTCATCAGATCGGATGGGAAGTTGGGCCACGTTCCATCTTCAATCTTCGGAACAGCTGCCCCGAAATCATCCTGTATGTTGAGGGCTTGCTGAGCGGGCACACGAAGCGCTCCTCCGCTCAGTTCCCACTGGATCCCAAGGCGGGCAAAGTGCTTGCCGATGATGGCAAAATCTTCCGGAACAATAGAATCGACCTGCAGAGTGCCACCCGTCAGAGCAGCAGCGGTGATGAAACTGGCGGCCTCCACGTAATCAGACGAAACGCGGTGGCGCGCCCCTTGCAGTGATGCCACGCCTTCAATGGTAAGGTAGTTTGTTCCGATGCCCTGAATCTGCGCTCCCATCTTGTTGAGCATCCGGCAGAGGTCCTGAACATGTGGTTCACAGGCGGCATTGAAGAGGGTGGTGCACCCGGGGGCCAATACGGCAGCCATGAGAATGTTCTCTGTGGCGGTGACGCTGGCTTCATCAAGCAGAATGTCAGCGGCTCTGAAGTCATCTCGCCGAAAGGCATAGTCTTGATCTGCCTCAACCGAGATCCCCAACTGTGCGAGACCATCAAAGTGGGTATCCAGTCGTCGCCGGCCGATAATGTCGCCTCCGGGAGGAGAAACCACCACGCGGCCATGGCGCGCCGCCATGGGGCCGGCAAAGAGAATGGAAGAGCGCACGCTCCGGCAGAGCGTCTTGTCCAGCCGGCGCTTGCGAAGTCCTGCACAGCATATGGTGACGGTATGTCCGCGCAGCTCTACGCTGGCTCCAAGCTCCGAGAGTATGTCCAACATGGTGTGGACATCCCGAATCAAGGGGACGTTCTGCAACGTGACCGGCTGATCGGTCAGTACGCATGCCGCCAGCATAGGTAATGCAGCATTCTTGTTGCCGGGCGTCTTGTGCTTCCCGGAAATGCGTTTACCACCTTGAATAACGAATCTTGCCATGCCGCGATCTCCACTGATACGTGCTGGGGCAACTATAGGGGCAGACGCCCCCCCGAAACAAGTCCACACAAAAAAAGAGCCGCGGTCGAAACCGCGGCTCTTTTCGGAAACGAGTTAGCGACGCTTAGCCGCGCATTTCACGTACGGTTGCCACCACGTTTTCAACGGTGTAACCAAATTTCTCTGCGAGGACACCGGCGGGTGCAGATGCACCAAAGTGATCCATCGCAATCATGCGTCCGTTGGTGCCGATGTAGCGTTCCCAGCCCATGGAGCAAGCTGCCTCCACTGCGAGAATGGTTGCACAGTCTACCGGAATCGTCTCAGCGCGGTAGGCTTCAGGCTGGGCATCAAACAGCTCCCAGCATGGCATGCTTACCACGCGGACGTTGCACTCTGCGGCCAGCTCTTTGGCAGCTTTGAAGACCAACTCAAGCTCAGATCCGCTACCGATCAGCAGGACATCCGGAGAGCCTTCACCGCTCTGCCAGAGGGTGTAGGCGCCCTTTTCCAGATTCGCCGCCGCGGGATAGACGCTACGGTCAATCACGTCCAGATTCTGGCGCGTGAGCAGCAAAGCGGTCGGGCCGTCAGTGTTCTTCATTGCCGCAACCCAAGCAGCACCCGTCTCAGTGGGATCGGCCGGCCGGATGGTCGTCATGCCGGGAATGCAGCGCAGTGAGGCGAGCTGCTCGATAGGCTCATGCGTGGGCCCATCTTCGCCCACGTAGAAGCTATCGTGCGTGAAGACGTAGATGATGGGCAGGTTCATGAGTGCAGCGAGGCGGACCGTCGGGCGCATGTAGTCAACGAACACAAAGAACGTTGCTCCGAAGACCCGGAACCCACCGTGCAGCGCAAGACCATTCAGCAGAGAGCCCATGGCGTGCTCACGAACACCGAAGTGGAAGTTGCGCCCTTCGAACTCACCCGGAAGGATGGAATCGCTATCGTCAATACGGCTCTTGTTGCTTGGCGCCAAGTCAGCCGAACCGCCGACGAGGTGAGGAATAGCCTTTGCCATCGACTGAATGACCTTGCCGGATGCGGCACGCGTGGCCATCGAGGTGCCCACTTCGAATTCTGGGAGGTAAGCCTCCAAATCCTCTGGGACGATGCCGTCCTGGCCAGCCGTCCATGAGGCCGCCAGCTCAGGATTGGCGGCGGCGTAGGCTTTGAACGTGCGGCCCCACTTGTTGGCGCTACGCTTGAGCTGCCCCAGGCGCTTGTCAAACATGGCACGAACCGTTTCCGGAACGTAGAACTTCTGATCCTCAGGCAAACCAAGGTTCTGCTTTGTCAGGACAACTTCGTCTGCGCCGAGAGGCTCACCATGAACAGAAGAGGTATCGGCTTTGTTCGGGCTGCCCTTGCCGATTGTGGTCTTGCAGACCACCAGCGTGGGTTTGTCCTTCGAACGACGGGCCTTACGAATGGCCTTCTCGATCTGGACGAAATCGTGGGCATCAATCTCGATGATGTTCCAGTTGTAGCCCTTAAAGCGCAGCTTTGTGCTATCGCTGGTGGCCAAATTGGTGCGGCCTTCAATCGTGATCTCATTGTCATCGAAGAAGACGATGAGCTTATTGAGGCCCAGGTGGCCCGCGAGCGAGAAGGCTTCGTGGCTGATGCCTTCCATCAGGTCGCCATCGCCGCAGAAAACGTAGGTGTAGTGATCGACCAGGGAGACTTCATCCGTATTGTAGCGCTCCGAGAGCATACGCTCGGCTAAGGCCATACCCACACCGTTGCCGCAGCCCTGTCCCAGGGGCCCCGTTGTTGTCTCAACACCAACGGTATGTCCGACTTCCGGGTGCCCCGGGGTTTTGCTGTCCCACTGGCGGAATTGCTCAAGCTCAGAGATGGGCAGATCATAGCCCGACAGGTGCAGCATGCTGTAGAGCAGCATGGATCCATGTCCGCCCGAGAGGACAAATCGATCGCGGTCAGCCCAATCTGTCTTGGCAGGGCAGTGGTTGAGGTAGTTCAACCAAAGCACGGCAGCCACGTCAGCCATGCCCATCGGCATGCCGGGGTGACCGGAGTTTGCCGCTTGCACGCCGTCCATGGAGAGCCCGCGAATGGTGTTTCCGATGAGTTGCAGTTCTTCAAGTGTTGCCTTAATGGCCATGTTGCCGTCCTCCTTGATATGTTGTTTTCTGTCCGAAAAAGCCCGATTGCTTCTGTTTGTGCCACATCTGGTTCTGTTTGTCTAGTGGAGAGTTGGAGTAAGAAATTAATAACGTTCAAATGTTGATGCCCGGATGTAGAGGCATGAACCCAGAAAGGGCAACAGGCAAGCACGAGTGTATTCACACTTAAGCCCCCACTTGATCGCACTCTTCGTCGCCACCCTTCGTTGGTTACGCCTAGTCGAACTGCTTAATCGCTGATATGCAGGTTGTTACGACGAAGCGGGGCGATTAGGTGTAACCAAGTAAGTGTGGGACTAAGTATACGATGAAGTGTGGATGGCGACCCGTCCCCTTGGATGCTACGTCGCCATGTGGCAAGTTTCTCATTGCAGAGAATCGGTCATAGCCGTACCATTCCTGACAGCAAACAGAAGCGGGGCGGATTCCCTGCATGCACCCGGGGTAGCTCAGGAAGCACGATGGCGGATAAGATCCTTATAGTCGATGACATGAGCGACAACGTTGAGGCGTTCAAGAGCGTCATCGAGACCTTCATGCCTGAGAGTGAGCTCCGAACAGCTGACAACGGTCTGACTGCACTCGAGATGGTCGCACAAGAAGCTCCCGATCTTGTGCTCCTAGACGTTCATATGCCTGACCTCGATGGGTTCGAGGTCTGCCGTCGCCTCAAAACAGACCCTAGAACGGAAACGATTCCAGTACTAATGGTGTCTGCCTTTATGACGAAAGGGCATCACCGTGCATTGGGACTCGATACGGGTGCTGATGGCTATCTCTGCAAGCCGTTCGACACGGCTGAACTCATTGCTCAGGTACGCTGCCTCCTTCGCCTCAAGCACAATGAAGATGTGTTGCGTGCTCAGCGTGAAGCGTTGGAAACCGAACTGGAGGATCGCACGCGCGCGCTGCGCACGAGTGAGGAGTACTGGCGAAACCTCTTCGAGCACTCCCCCGATGCCATCTTTATTGAGGACGACAAGGGAACCGTATTGGAGGCGAACTCCGCCGCTTGTGCACTGCATGGTATGACGCACGATGAGCTCATCGGCAGCAATGTACTTGATCTGGTGCCGCCGGACCAACGCAAGCAGGTTCAGGACTCCTTTTCCGGTTGGTTAGATGAAACGCTTCACGCTGACGAGGGGTTCAGCTACACCAAGAGTGGAGAGGTGATCCCCGTCGAAGTTCGCGCGCAAAAACTAGAGTTACGCGATCAACAAGCCGTGCTGCTGCATGTGCGCGACATTTCAGAACGCGTACGGATGGAGCGACAACTGATACAGGCCCAGAAGCTTGAATCCGTTGGCATCCTTGCTGGGGGCATCGCCCACGACTTCAACAACATATTGACCGGAGTGCTTGGCAACATATCCTTTGCCAAACTGGATACTCCTGAAGATGCGGCTGCATATGAGTCTATCTGTGAGGCCGAGAAAGCAGCATTCCGGGCGCGATTTCTAACGCAGCAGCTTCTGACATTCTCCAAGGGCGGTGCACCGGTGCGTAAGGTTGAGTCTGTTGCAGAGCTGCTGAAAGACACGGCCAACTTCGTACTCAGCGGCTCCAGCGCCACCTGCCAATGCGATATTGACGAAGCGCTCTGGCCGGCCGAAATTGATGCGGGACAGATCAGCCAGGTCATGGAGAATATTGTGATCAATGCTTCGCAGGCGATGCCGGAAAGCGGAACCATCCGACTGATGGCTCGGAACATTGAGCTTGGCGAGACCTCCGAAGAGGGGTGCCCCGGGCTTGCCCCGGGGCGTTACCTCAAGATTAGCGTTCAGGATCAGGGCCTTGGGATTGATCCAGACGTACTGCCACGCATATTTGACCCGTACTTCACGACCAAGAAGGGGGGCTCGGGTCTCGGGCTGGCCACATCATACGCGATCATCAAAAAACATGATGGAGCCATATCGGTGGACTCGAAGGTGAACCGCGGCTCCCTATTCACCGTTTGCATCCCGGCTTCGGACAAACCGCTTCCCGACTTGCCAAAGACTGGGGACCGGCCCATACCCGGTGAAGGCCGCATTTTGGTCATGGATGATGAGCAGGTCATCCTCAACATTATCGAGGCGGCATTGATCCGGTTGGGCTATACCTCGAAGTGCGTGCCAGATGGTCAGACGGCCGTAGAGGCCTACCGGGAGGCTATGGAGAAGGGCGAGCCATTCGATGCAGTCATTCTCGACATCACCGTGCCCGGAGGGATGGGGGGGGAAGAGACCGTCGGGCTTCTGATGGCGATGGACTCCGACGTTAAGGCAATTGTCTCAAGCGGCTATGCAACGGGGGGTGTGATGTCGAACCCGGAGCGAAAGGGATTCAAAGCGGTCATTGCCAAACCCTACAGCATTCAACAGCTTAGCGTGGTGTTGCACGAGGTCTTGCAGCCTACCTCATGATCTGTAGACACATCGGCCTCGAGATCTCAAGCTGGTGACCTGTGTACTCCGGTTTTCCTGTTTCTCTGTCCAACCGGAAGACGACCACATTGTCACTGTCCCGATTTGAAACCAAAAGGTGGTGGCCCGTCGGTGTAATGGAGAAATTCCGCGGATGTGTCCCCTCTGTTGAGACGATGCCCTGCCGCGACAGCAACCCTGTCTCGGGATCTACTTCGTAGTAGGCTAAGCTGTCGTGTCCCCGGTTCGAACCATAAAGAAAACGCAGGTCTGGTGAGAGTGCAATCTCTGCGGTTGTGTTTTGAGCCGCAAAGCCCTCGGGAAGCGAGGATATCGTCTGTCTCGTTTCCAGAGAGCCGGTGGTGTTGTCGAAATCGAGAAGGGCCACCGTGCCGTTGAGCTCGTGGATTGCATAGACCCATTTCCCATTAGGATGGCAGGTCAGATGTCGTGGTCCGGCTCCCGTGGCTGTTGGCGTTGCGCTCACGAACGTCAGCACCTTTGTTCCGGCATTCAGTTCATAGGTCTTAATGGCGTCTGCGCTGAAGTCACAGACCAACACGTAACGGTTTGAGACGTCGGGGTTGATGGAATGCACGTGCGGGGCCTGCTGTCGATCAGGGACCGCTTGGGTTGCCGTATCATAGATAAGGAGATCGGTAGGTGGTTCGATGCGGCCGTCCTGACCTACCGGGAACGTGGCAGCTTTCGCGTTGCTGTAGTCCACAGCGAACAAAACGCGCCCCCCAAGCGACGTACTGATGTGGCAGCAGGCCATCTCGGGGACCTGTTGGCTGTTGATCGGGGCGAGAGTGCCGTGTACACGGTCAATTGTGTAGGCGGAGACTGTGTTGAAGGGCACTCCCGGTTGTGGAGGTTTTCCTGTGCAGAAGAGAAACTGCTGTTCCGGATCCGTTGCCAGAAAGGTGGGCCCATCCGTGGCCGCCACCAGCATAGGGGAGCCGAGCTCGCCACTGTCTTGATTGAGCCGGGCCGCATAGATACCCTCACTGCTCTCAGTCGTCTCGGTTCCAACAAAGACCCAGGCGTGTTTCTGCATTTGTCTCTTATCTCCGTTTATGGCCCCTACACATGAGGCTGTAGATTATCATCCCAAATCCGCTCAGGTCAAAACCTGACGGGTATCCTCCTACATCACGTGGATTATCCCCATTCTTGAGCTTTGGCATTCAGAGAATGTCTGCAAACAAGGCACAATCATGATTCAGGACGTGAAATGGTAGCAAAGGCACGTACTACCGGCTAAAGATCCTTCGCAAGCTCAGGATGACAAAGAACCTTAGGAAACGGTCATCCTGAGCTTGCGAAGGATCTCTAGATGCACAACGGAGAAGAAACGGAGGCAAGTCCTCCCGCATCACTTCTTGAACGCGCCCCGCGGTCTGGTATGCTCACCCGCATGAGTCTACGTGTCGATGCCCGTTATCGCGGTGGCAATGTTGCTGCCGTGCGTATTGTCGAAGAGAATAATGAGGCAGAGGTTTTCTTTGCAGCCAATCCCTGTGGTGCTCCGGAAGCGCTCTGGTTCGATTTTCGGGTACTGGAATCTGATCCCGATGCCCCGCATCCTGATACCATCACGCTGACACTGAAGTTTGTGCGCAACATGACGGGCTGCGATTCCCCCTCCGCCCTCCACCCCGTCTATCGTGGAGAGGGGCAGAGTTGGAACCGGACGCGGTCAGGGAGGCTCTCAACCGACGCCGATGGCCAGACTTCCGTATCCTGGACCATTGCCTATCCTGCGCCGGCCACAGAATTTGCGCTGTGCTATCCATACGGTTTGGATGAAGTGAGAACCCTCGTACGGAAGTCAAAGCACTACTGGACAATGGGAACCATTGGTCTAAGCCAGGAAGGGCGACGCATCCTGCGTGTCAGCAGCACTGTCGATCGCGATACCTCTCATCCCGGGATCTACCTCGTCGCCCGGCAACATGCCGGCGAAACGCCTGGATCCTGGTTGCTGGATGGTATGCTTCAGCATTTCTCGCGTACGCACGAGAGTCGGGTGGCGGTATGGACCGTCCCGCTGGCGGATGTCGGCGGTCTTGAACGTGGGCGCTATGGCAGGGGAGGCCCAAACGATCTCGATCAGACATGGGGAACCCCTCCTCTCCGCTATGAGACCCGTGCCATCCAAACGGATATAGCCGAATGGCAGATACGCACCGCGGCCGCTCTGGTGCTGAATCTGGAGGCTGGCGGCGGGTCCGAGCATGAGGGAATCTATGCGCTTCTTCCGGGGGGCGATGGGGCAGATCCCCTTGCTCGCGATGCCGAGAAGTGGGCTAATGTGCTGAGCAAAGCACTTGGCGATGAGTATGCTGCCGAAGACTTCAAGCGCACACGAGAGGTGGCAACAGTCCCGTTTGGCCTTCCGCTTGATGCCTATGCGAGGCAATCGCTTGGCATCAGCGCCCTGACGCTTGTTGCACCCTATGCGCTTTGCGGAAAGACGGTGATGACGCCCAAGCAGTATCGTGAAGCCGGTCGCCGCATTGCCCGTGCCGTTGTCCAGCGCGTGCTGGAGAAGGGCGCCAGGGCGTGAGAGAATCCTGCGATCGAGCCGCCGTCGTGCGCCAACGCGATGTTCTATGGTCTTGGCTTCCGCTGGCTCTGAGCTGGATGCTCATGGCGGCGGAGCTTCCGGCGTTGGGGGCCGTGGTGGCTCGTCTTGCCGATCCGAGGATTCATCTGGCAGCCTATGGTGGCGTTGTCTTTCCGCTGGCTCTGATCATAGAAGCCCCGGTGATTATGCTGCTCTCTGCGTCAACCGCACTCTGCAGAAACCGCGCTTCCTACCGGGCCTTGTGGCGCTACATGATGGTGATGGGGGGCGCGTTGACGCTGCTCCATGTGTTGATTGCATTCACGCCTCTGTTTGATTTCATCGTCAACCGTGTGTTGCATGCTCCGCCCGAGATCGTGGAGCCAGCCCGAGTGGGCATGCGCATCATGACCCCATGGACTTGGACCATTGCCTATCGCCGTTTCATGCAGGGCATTCAGATTCGCTTCGGTCATTCACGGTTGGTCGGTTTCGGTTCCGCCGTCCGGCTGATAACCAATCTATCGGTCTTGTCGTTTGGCTATTTCATATGGAAAGGGCCGGGGATCATTGTGGGGACAGCTGCGATTGCGGCGGGTGTCACGGCAGAAGCTCTATTCTCCCATATTGCCACAAGACCTATCATCAACGGAGCCTTGTGCACCGCCGATTCCGGCCTTCCCGATGCCGATGTTGGGCTCAGAGCATTCCTTGCTTTCTATATTCCGCTGGCGTTGACCTCCCTGGTTGTGCTCCTCGTGAATCCGATTGGGACGGCGGCGGTGGCTCGGATGCCCCGTGCCCTTGACTCTCTCGCTGCCTGGCCTTCGGTCGTGGGGCTGATGTTCCTCTTTCGGTGCTCGGGGCTGTCGCTGAATGAAGTCGTTATTGCCATGCTCGAGCGCCCTGACTCGCGGAGTGCCGTGGGGCAGTTCTCACGTCGGCTTAGCCTCTTCGTTACAGCGGCCTTTGCATTGGTGGTTCTAACCCCACTTGGCTTGGGATGGTTCACAGCAGTTCAAAACCTCTCTCCCTCCCACGCCCAGCTTGGCGTCACGGCGCTCTTTTTCGGATGTGTGTTGCCTGGCGCAACGGTTCTGCAGAACTGGTACCAGGGGCAGCTCGTCTATGCTCGACAGACGCGGGCCATCACCGAAGCCATCCTCATCTTCTTCGCCGTGTGCTTTGGACTTCTGATGATTGGCATCAAATGGGGAGGTGCTGCAGGAATCATGGTGTTCATGACGGCCTCCTCAATAGCAGCCATTTTGCAGACACTATGGCTGAAATATCGAGCGCTGGGTCTTGAGGTGGCGGGCGCAGTCACATGACGTCATTCAGAGCCGTATCAAGGGCGGGGGCTCGCCTATCCCACAAGTAGGGCTCGACGGCCTTGAGTCCCGTTTGTCGATCATGGCCCCACAGCGTGCCAGTCTCCAAGTCTGCTGCAATGGCAGAGAGCGCGCTGGTGATGGCAGTGGCGGTGCCATCGTGGAATGCATGAGGCAGATGCCGTAGCTCGCGCAACACCTCGGGATAGGCAAGCCGGTTCGGAACCACCGGATAAGCCCCTGCTGCAACGGCTTCAACGATGCTCAAGCCAAAGAACTCATGATCTGCCGTGGAGACGACAACATCAGCCTCCGTGAGAATCCGAACGTACTCCTCGGCAGAGTCGACATAGCCCCACGCTCCCACGCGCTCCCCCAGACGGCCACGGGCATCTGCGAAGAGCTTCCCCGCATTCTCGCTATCACGTCCGCCAAGCACATATACCTCAAAAGCGACCCGTTGCTCCATGAGCAAGTCTAGTGCTTCGAAAAAGAGATCCGGCCGTTTGTCATACTCCCAGCGGGCCGCCCATACGATGCGCATGGGACCCTGTCGGCGGCCATCGCCCGAGCGGGGTAGAGGAGCAATGCCCAGAGCCTGCACCTGCGATTTAGACAAGATCGCATCAGGCTGATCCAAGTGTCGGTAGTTCGGCATGCGTCTGAGGAAGCCGCGCAGAGAGTCCAGAAACTCTCCTTGGTGGAAGGCCGAATTAAACCAGACGCTATCGGCAGCCAGGCAGGTCGTGAAGTTCGTGAATGCACAGTGATAATCCCTTGCCGTGGCATCCTCTATTGGGTAGCTGAGCTGGTTCTCGTGAAAGAAGACAACGCTCGGAAGTTCTGCAATCTCCGGAACCAATCCAACAAAGGTCGCCAGATCGAGCATATCTGAACAAAAGAGCACATCCCATGTTGCACCCTCCGCCAGCCGGGCTCGGACACGCTGTGAGAATGTGACAGGCGCATGCCGCATACGCCAGCGCCAGTTGGTGCCCGAGAGCGTCATCAGTTCCCACGCGTGGGCGCTATGCCGCATCCAGCCATCGAGAAAGGCTTGGTGACTGCCCCCATAGTAAGGTTCAAGCCCAAGAACACGCATGCGTACGCCCTTCCGTGAATTCGCAGATGCGGTGCATCCTAGGTGGAACCGCTCACACCGGTCAAGGATGGACGCTCCGTTTACGCAGGACAAACGCATCTAGATATTGGATTTGAGTGTTGAATATTGGATCTTCAGATGCGTCCCCCCGTGCTCTGGCACAGCACTGTCTGACCGCTGATTGCACCGATGGGCACGGATTCTCTGGGGCTTTGCGGGCGGAGCAGCAGGGCATGTGTATCCATGCCCATCCGCGGTCACTCTCTATTCCGTGCACCGCGTCTTGCTGTCATCCCGAGCTTGCCGAGGGATCTCCTCTGCTATCGATTCATGTGCGTCCATCGGCTTGGATTCGCTTGAGGTGTTTGCTAGTATCTCGCCCCTTGGACAGTGTCTTTGAAATTCGCAACGGGGAGATTCGTACAATGAAATGGGTAGGTTTGATTCTGGTGTTGTTGGTTCTGGTGGCGGTAGCGGCCATGTTTCCAATTATGGTCAAGAATGGGTTGATCGAGCAGGATGAGTCGGTCAGTGAAGCGTGGAGCCAAATAGATACACAGCTTCAGCGCCGGGCAGACTTGGTTCCCAATCTGGTGTCGACGGTAAAGGGCTATGCCGCACATGAGAAAGAGGTCTTTATCGCTGTTGCCGATGCGCGGTCTAAACTTCTGGCGGCAAGAACACCGGCCTCAAAGGCATCGGCTTCCGGATTGCTCAGCGGCGCGCTCGGTCGACTCATGGCGATTTCCGAGAACTATCCACAACTCAAGGCAGACACGAGTTTCGTGCGGCTGCAGGATGAGCTCACAGGAACCGAAAACCGAATTGCGGTAGCACGCACGCGTTACAACAAGAGCGTCAAGTCGTTCAATGCAGCGATTCGCAAGTTTCCGGGAAGTCTCTTCGCCGATGGGCTGGAGCTCACCAAGGCGGAATACTATGAGCCTCCCGCAAACCTGAATGTGGATACGGTCCCAGAGGTGAAATTCTAATGGCGCGTTTTCTGACGAAATCGGATGAGCAGCGTGTTCTGGAGGCGATCCGCGAGGCGGAGACAAATACCTCCGGCGAGATTCGCGTCCACCTTCAACCCCGCTGCAAGGGGGACCCCATGGAGGCTGCCAAGAAGCGGTTCGAACGCCTGAAGATGACGCAGACTGAAAAACGCAACGGCGTCCTCTTCTTTGTTTCCACACGGGATCAGAAGCTGGCGGTGTTGGGGGACAAGGGCATTGATGATGCAACGCCTCCGGATTTCTGGGAGTCGATTGTGACAGCCGTGACGGACTGTTTCCGTGAGGGCCGTATCCCTGATGGCCTTTGCGAGGGCATTCGCATGGCGGGGAAAGCGTTACAGGCATACTTTCCGTACCAGTCTGACGATGTGAACGAGCTAACCGATGAGATCAGCTATGCGTAGAACCATTCCTCTACTGGCCCTTTTCTCCCTGCTACTTGCTGTTGGTTCTGGAGTGGCAGAACTGTCGGTTCCCCGACATACGGGTTGGGTTGTTGACAAGGCAAAGCTATTTTCGCCTGCCGAAGAGCAACAGATTTCCACCATGCTTCAACACCTCAAATTGGCGAAGCAGGGCTCGCAGATGGCAGTGCTCACCGTACCCTCCCTGAAGGGAGATGCGCTTGAACTGTTCAGCATACGTGTTGTGGAAGCGTGGCAGCTGGGCAAGAAGGATGTGGACAACGGGCTCCTGTTGTTGATCGCACGCGATGATCGTAAGCTACGCTTTGAAGTCGGCTACGGGCTTGAAGGGCGGCTGACCGACGCGCGCTGTGGCGACATCATTCGTGCCATGCAGCCCTATTTCCGTGAACAGCGTTTTTCGGATGGTGTGCGCTATGCCATTGGAACGGTTCAGGAACACCTGACCGGGGCGCGTCCCTCCGGCATGCCGTCGGTTCCCGTGCAGACATCGCGTAAACAGAAGAGG